>DATBKN010000178.1:0-1741 GCA_036555845.1 Gemmatimonadaceae bacterium
GACGTGGCGCAGACGCGCTTCGAGTGCGCCCTTGCGCTCAACCCGCGGTATCTGTCGGCGGCGGCGTGGCTGGGGGACCTGCATTACCGCGCCGGACGGCTGCACGAGGCGATCGCGATTTACGAAACCGCCTCCCAGGGATCGCCGGAAGGCGGCCGGCTTCAACAGCGGCTCGACGACTGGCGGAGGGAACTCGAGCTCCAGACCCGCTTCCGCGAAGCACACACGGATCACTTCACGGCGCTTTTCGAGTCTTCCACCGACGAACCGCTCGCTCGCGAGATCGTCGACCGGCTCGAAGCCGCCTACAGCCGGATCGGCAGCGCGCTCGGCGTCTATCCTTCCCAGCCCATCACGGTCGTGCTCTACACTCGCGAGCAGTACAACGACATCACCAAGCTGGCTGACTGGTCGGCGGCCGCGTACGACGGACGCATTCGGGTGCCGCTCGCCGGTGTGCGGGAACGGCCCGAAGCGCTCGATCGCATGCTGTCGCACGAACTCGTCCACGCCGTGGTCGCGATGGTCGGCGGGCGCGCCGTGCCCGCTTGGGTGAACGAGGGTCTCGCCACCGTTCTCGAATCCGCTGACGCCGGTGAGATGGACGTCACGCCGGCGCGCGGTCGCGTCCAGCCGGCGCTTTCATCACTGCACGGCACCTTCGTCGGGTTCTCCAGGCAGGACGCGGAAGTCGCTTACGCGTCGTCCGCGCGTGCCGTGCGGCGCTTGATCGAACAGTGCGGCACCGCTGCCGTCGTCGCGCTGCTGGAGGATCTGTCGCGAGGCGCGCCGTTTGCGAGCGCATTCCATCACCGCCTCGCGATGCGCTACGAAGATTTCGCGGCACGCGTTGCGCGCGACTAGAAGGTCGGATACAACGTTAGGGGAAGTGACCTGATCGCGAATCCGAATTCGTCACATTTTTTTTCGCGCACCCGCAGAATTCCTCTTGACACGATCGCGATCGCAAACTACATTCGCCAACGCTGCGCGCGCCGGAAGGAGACGAGCCAGCTTCGCTGGTCCGGAAATGCGATGCAGATTCGGCTGCGGTGAGAGGTGCTCTTCGAGAGAAGATGCACAGCGCATCGCGGATGAAGATGCAGCGTTTTCCGGGAAAGAGAACGCGCTGGTCCTCGAGCAGTAGGTTGTCGAGCGTGATTGTCGGTGACGATGCGCAAGCGTGGTTGCTGGCAAGAACGCGCGGTGGCTTTCTGAGCGAGAAACAGTGAATTCTCGGAACTGAAGACGTGCGAACGTCTTCGACCCGTAAAGCGGTGAGTCACCTCCTGGCGTGCGTCGCGTACGTACAGCCGCTTTTTCTCCGCACCATCCAACAATTCACGCCTTTTTCACCTTTGATCAGCCTGCGCGCAGGACTCGGCCGGCGCGGCGGTGCATTCTAGGCGTGCTATGACGCAAACGCACTTCCTGCTCCTGTGGGCTCCTCGAATTCTCGGGATCGCGGTGAGCGTTTTCCTGGGCATGTTCGCATTGGATGCGTTCGAGGCAAATCGGCCACTCGCTCCCGCCCTTGCGGATTTTGCGATCCATCTGGCGCCGGCCGCGTTGGTGCTGGCGATCGTTGCGGCGTCGTGGCGCCGGCCCTGGATTGGCGGCGTGGGGTTCGTTCTGCTCGCCGTTGCGTACGCGTTGAACGGCAAGTCACGGCTCGACTGGATCGTTGCGATATCCGGTCCCCTGCTGGCGGTCGGCGTGCTGTTTCTCTGGAGCTGGCGTC
>DATBKN010000179.1:0-3034 GCA_036555845.1 Gemmatimonadaceae bacterium
TCGGTGCCTAACGCGAATGCAGTGGGTCGCGCGCAGAATCGCCGCGTGGAGATCGTCAAGCAGTAAAAACGCGGGCGGCTCTCGCGCGATTGTCGCGATCGTTCGACGATCCGAAACGATTTGATCGAGGCTGCTAACGGCTCGCCTCTCCCAACAGGAGAGCGCGAGCCGTCGTGCCTCACGAGTTGCGCCCCTCGATCACGCCAGCGAGTTCAGGTATCGCTTTTCCTCGCTGGTTAGCACCTTGTCGTTGCGCCTGACGTACGCGGGCAAGTTGAGAAATTGTAGCGCGTTCCCACGGAAGAAGCGCTCGGCGTGCGGCGCCAGCACCTTGTCGGCGCGGAAAATGTCGCGGAAGATGTCATCGAAGCCCGCGTACTGCTGCACGCGAGCAAGTAGGTGCCAGTCGCTTCCATACATCACGCGAGTAAGGAACCGCTCTCCATCTGCACCATTGCGAGCAACTTCACCGAGGCGACCTGCGAAGTTCGCGCGCGACGTCTCGTCAAAGAGGCGCTCGGTGTGTCCGAACTCACAGTAGACATTGGGATAATTCGCGTCTGAGCACAGCGAAATCACTTTCATAGCGAAAGAGTCGGCGAAGACCTTCTCGCCCTTCTTGGTGCGTGGAGCGCACCAACCGTCGTCACCGCCTGCATGGCCGAGGCACAATCTCAGCTCGTTGAACGAGTGCAATACAGTACGCCAAGCACTCGGGTCCGAAAGTTCTCCAGTCTTCTTTGGGACGCGCTCCATGCCGCCTCGTGAGCAGTGCGCAAGGATAGGCACGTTAAGCTTGGTGCAAAGCGCAAAGAGCTCTGTGTTGCGGCAGTTGATGACGTCCGGGTCTTGACCGGTTCCCTTCAGATCATCGGTCGTGTTTCCGATCGGGCGGTATCCGCTTGGCGGATAGAACTTCACACCGGCGCACCCGTTATGCAGTTCGCGGCGAATGATATCGACAGCGTCCGAGCGAAATGGGTCATACGCGACGAACGTCAGCAGGCGGCCACCGCTTCGTTCGGACAGGACCCGCATGCGACGCAGTTGGAGATCAAGAAACGGATACAGCGGGTGTCCCGCATAGAAGCTGTCCATGTCCATCATGTGGTGCACGAACAGATCCGATTCCGGCCACGCGAGATTCAGCGTCTCGACGAGCCGTGTTTCCTTCGACAACAGCAGCAGGAGCCACTCGACCAACGCGTGGCCGTCGTCCAACAGTTTCGCGAGCTTCTTGAGCAGATCCCACAAGCCTTTCCTGAGGTCCGCGCGCGGCAGCGGCTCTAACCGAGGAAACACGCGCGCGGCTTCCGCTCTAAGCTGTGCGATCTGAGACTTGGTCGCTCGGCGTTTCATATCCGCGTCGGCGCGGCGAGCGGCTTCGTGAATGTCCCGCGCGTGGGCCTCTAGAAAGGCGGGCGAGGCCGACTGCACGAATTCAGTGATCCCATCCAACTCGGGACGATCACGGCGCTTATCCTGTGCGATCCATTCCACCATAGACCGCGGCAAGGATTCCTCGCGCTCGAGCGCGCCCTCCAGAATTTTCGCGACGAGGACGGCGAGGATTTTGGGCGCGCCGCGGGACTGGAGAATTCCTTGAACGGGAACATAGCCCAGGTTGAAGACATGTGCGTGAACATCAATCAGGCGCTGTGGCATTTCAGACCTCCCCGACGAAAACGTTGTACTCGAGGAACTCGCCCGCTAGTATTCGCAGACTTGCCGCGTTAGGCGGCACCGGCCCCTTGACACTCGCCCGCGTGTACAGTGTTTGACATATCGCGCACACGAACCGCACCGTTCGCAAACCTGCTACTCACATGCGTGCTCACCGCATGCGCAGCGAGCGACTCCGGGCCGCCGACAATACGTGAAGACTACGCCATCACACCAGATAGCGTGCGTTTGTACTACCGCGTCGCCGGCGCAGGAGAAGAAACAGTCATCGCGCCGTTCGCGCTCTTTCACGGATCGGCATTCGATAGCCTCGCACGCGGTCGGCGCATCGTCACGTACGATCCGCGAGGGCGTGGCCGTTCCGACTCGGTGCCGCCGGAGCGCGTGTCTTTCGACTTGCTTCTCGGCGATCTCGAGACGGTGCGCCGAGCAGTGGGCGCGGAGCGGGTGGCCATCATCGGCTGGTCGGGTGGTGGGATGGAGACGTTCGTGTATGCGCTGCGAAATCCGGATCGCGTTACTCGGCTGGTGCAGCTGGCGCCCGTCGCGCCGCGATTCACGCCATACGGGCGTCTCATGAGCCTCGATCGCGTGCGACGGACGGACTCTGTCGCCGTGGCGTCGCTCCGGGCTCGCGTGGCAGCAGGGGAGTTTGCCAACGACCGCGAGGGTCACTGTCGCGCGCAACGCGCGATCGACTCACCGGCGCTGTTCGCCGACTCGTCGCGCTGGCGGCTGACGCCGGAGGTTTGCGTTTATCCTAACGAGTGGCCGGAGCGGCTCGGGCCTATGTTCGGCGCGCTCTTCCGCACGCTCGGCGACTTCGACTGGCGCGACTCCCTGGCGCGCGTGACGATTCCGCGCCTCGTGATTCACGGTGCGGCCGACAATACGCCGCTGCAAGGCAATCGGGAGTGGGTGACGGGCCAGCCTAACGCGCGCCTCGTTGTTATCGAAGAGGCAGGGCACTGGCCGCATTACGAGCAGCCGGCTCGCACGCTTGCGGCGATTGCCACGTTCCTGGCGGGCGCCTGGCCGGCTGATACTGTCCGACAATAACGGGTTAAAGCGCACCAGCGATGAATGCGAAAGAACGCGGATCCCGCCACAAACTGCTTTGCTTCAACAGACAGCACGTGCATCCGTGTGCATGCGTGTTGATCCGCGGCGAAAGCTTTTGCCCTTACTGACCCACGATCCAACTACTTGGCTTCGGCTAGCGCATAAAGAAGATCGACGTAAAACTTTTCGATGGCAGCCAGGCCTGCGATCCTGGAGCCCGCGGCGGGCTCGATGACCATGAACTCGTCAGGCGCGTGTGCACCCGAGCCGTACCCGATACCGCCCATCA
>DATBKN010000180.1:0-11936 GCA_036555845.1 Gemmatimonadaceae bacterium
TCGTGTCGGGAGGAACTCGAAACGGCTCAAGCCGCCGCGCACGCTGCAAAGAATCGCAGTGTGATCCTGGCTACCGCCTAACGTGCCGACGCCGTCATCAGCCGCAAGGCCCGCATACGCGCGGCCGCTCTCCACCGCGGCGAGATACTCCGCCAGATCTATGGCGGAATGGCGCAGGGTGCTGCCTAACGCGGTGTCATCGAACCAGGCGTTGGCCGCCGCCAGAGCGAGGAACGTGGCGACAAGCAAGGCGCTCGAGCTGCTGAGCCCCGACGCGGCCGGCAAATCGCTCGCGATGGCGACGTCGACACCGCTCGGCGTCGTTGGAAAGTCGCGCGCGACCCGGCGCGCTACCGTCGCGACGTATGTCGCCCAGTCGCCGGGTTGCGTGCTGCCGCCGATCTCCAGCGGTACCTCGCGCGTTTCGCCGCGCAATACGTCGACGACACGCACGACGGGATCATCCCGCGCCGTCGCCGCGAAGGCGATTCCACGATCGACAGCGCAGACGATGCTTCTGCCGCCGGCGTAATCGACGTGTTTGCCAAGGACCTCGATGCGACCAGGAACGAATCCACCCCACGCCGTCGTTGGACTTGCGCTCCGTTCTTTCAATCCCTGCTCGCAAAGCTCGAGCAGGGCGAGACGCGGCCCGAGCGTTTCGCGCGCGCGAGTGACAACAACGGGCATGACAGTGGGTGCCGTCCGCACGCGCCGAACGCTATCGTCAGCGATCCTGCGGCGCCACACACCCGACAATCGAACGCATCATGTCAACAATCGCCCGCCGTGCAACGACAATCCTTCTCGCGCTCAGTGCTCTCGCAGCCTGCGGCGGACAACGCAGCGTGCAGGTGGCACCGGCGGGACCGGCCACAGGCGCGACCGCTATTACGGCTGACGCGCTGCGGCGCGATCTCTTCGTCTTCGCATCGGATTCGTTCGGCGGCCGATCGACTGGAACTCCGTACGCCGCGAAGGCAGCGCGCTTTCTGGCGACGCGTCTTCAGGCGTTAGGCATCGAGCCCGCGGGTGACAGCGGGTTCTTTCAGCGCGTGCCGCTCAAGCGCAATACGATGGCAGCTTCCGAGCTGAGCGTTACGAACGGCTCGGCGCCGCAGAAGCTCACGTTAGGCTCGGACCTGTTGCTCCTGAGCTCCTTCGGTGCCGGCGCCCCGCTGCCGCGCCTCACGGCGGACGCGGAGCTCGTGTTCGCCGGCTACGGTATTCAAGATTCGACCGCTAGGCGCGCGGACTTCACGGGGGTGGACATGGCGGGGAAGACCGTGGTGATACTCTCGGGCGCGCCGCCCAACGCCGACTCGGTGATGCGCGCAAAATACGGTTCCATCCAGACTGTCTTCATGCGCATCGGCGCCGCGATGCAGCGTCAACCTGCCGCGATCATCGTGCTCATTCCCGACAGCACCTACACGGTGGCGCAGCCGCAGTTCTCACGGCCGCAATTCGAGCTGCTCGGCAACGAACAGGCTGGATCGGCTACTCCGCCGCGCTCGGCTCCGATGGTCGCGCTGGCGCGTCTGGCCAACAACTCACCGTTCTTGCCGAGCGACTGGGCAATGAACGATCGATCGCGGGCAATGCCGGGCAGCCGTTTCGTGGCGCGCGTGAGCGACCGCGCGGATACTGTCGTGACGCACAATGTCGTTGGCATCGTACGCGGCTCGGATCCCGCTCGCCGTAACACCTACGTGGCGTATGGTGCGCACTACGATCACATCGGGATCGGCGAGTCCGGCGCGAATCGGGATTCAGTGAACAACGGCGCCGATGACGATGGCTCCGGCAGCGTCGCGCTGCTCGCCATCGCGCGCGCATGGGCCCAAGGCCCAAAGCCACCGCGCTCCGCGCTCTTCATTTGGCATATCGGCGAGGAGCTGGGCTTGTTCGGGTCGGCGTGGTTTACCGAGCATCCGACCGTGCCGATCGATTCGATTGTTGCACAGATCAACGCGGACATGATCGGCCGCAATCACCCGGATAGTCTATATGTCGTCGGACCAGGTGCGGCGCCTAACGGGCAAAGCCGGGGACTCGGCGCTGTGCTCGATACTGTCAATGCGCGAGAAGCCAAGCCGTTCGTCTTCAACCGCGAGTGGGATACGACCACGCACCCGGAGCGCATCTACTATCGCAGCGACCACTACAACTATGCCGCGAAGGGGATTCCGATCGTCTTTCTGACGACGGGGCTGCATCCGCAATACCATCAGGTGACGGACGAGCCGCAGTTGATCGACTACGCCAAGCTGTCGCGTGTTGGGATGCTCATGTACGACGTCGGTATCGAGCTGGCAAAGCGGCAGGCGAGGCCCAAAACAATGCCCATCCAGTAGCCAGGCGAAGCGGCACGCGGCCCGCGCTCGCCATATATAAGGTATTGCTTATATATGGGACGTGGCGGCATGCCCGTCGCCAATCGGGGTGCCCGACCTAAAGGATCGGACGTCGCGGCGACAGGCGCTCGACGATCGATTGCACGTCCGCGCGGCTCGTGAGATCGAGCACGCCGGCCCCCGGTCCGTTCATCGGCGCGGTGCGAAACTCGAGGCCCATCTCGTCGATCGCGTATTGGACAGCGGCAGGGAGCTCCAATTCGCCGCGGGCAGATGGTTTGATGGCGCGGCACGCGGCGCGAAAGCTCGGTGGGAATGACCAGAGATTCATGCTGACGTAATGCCCGGACCACGCCGCCATCGTCGACGCGTCCGGCTTCTCGATGATACGTCGCAGCACGCCGCGTTCATCGATATCGAGCAGCGCGTAACGCGCGATGCGATCCGCGTCGATGTTGCTGTGCGCCAGCAGCGCGTCGCGCTCGAATGCCACCAGGGACGGAGCACCTAACGCGATCAGCGCGCGCAGCGCCTCGGCGGGATAATAGTTGTCGCTGTTCAGGACGACTATTTCATCGTTGCCGCTGAACTCTTCCGCGGCGAGGATTGCGTCTGCTGTCCCACGAGCCTCGAGCTGTATCGCGAAGCTCACACGTACGCGAGTGAGCGTGAGCCGAGAGTAATAGTTGCGGATCTCGTTATGTTCGGGCGCGATCACGAGACAGATGTCACGCACGCCCGCGTCAGCGAGCGCGCTCAGGACCCAATCGAGAAAGGGACGGCCGAAGGCGATCGGCATCATCGCCTTGCTGCCCGTGTCCGCCGCGCGTACCTGGCCGCCTGTGAGCGCGGCCGTGAGATCGCCGCGCTGCATCCGGGTGCCCAGTCCGCGGGCGAGTATCAGTGCTTTGGTGATAGTTGCTAGTCGATAGGGGCTAGAGGGCTAGGGGCTAGGGGCTGGGGGCTAGCTCTCGGAATCACATCGCGGTTGCGACTTTCTTTCTTGGAGGAACGTACACGCCTGGAATCTGCAATTCCTGCAACAACCGATTGAAAGCGACGATGTCTTCAGCCTCGATCTTCTGCAACGCTACAAACTGCGTGGTCAGCTTGCTGTTGAGATCGGCATAGATCTCGTTGTGCTGCTTGGCCGGAGCCCCGTCACCGTCCTGCACCTGCGAATTCAACGTAATGAACCAGTTGTACAACTTCACTGGATAATGCAGCGTGATCTGGTCGGTATGCGAGTACACTTCCGCGATTTCTTTGCGCACGCCCTCGAGCTTCTCGTGCACCGGTTTGGCGGCGTCCTTCACGCGTGACGCGAAAGGCTGGTCTTTGGCGTGCCCCACCCTAACGTCGAGCTGGCTTTGCAAATCTTCGATGCGATTCACGGTTTCGGAGATTTCCGTGATGCGTTCGACGACGCTCGACGCCAGCGTGAACTGCGCCTTGTACTCGGCGTCGGTGACCTTGAGCCGGGGATCGGGAACGATTGTCAGCGGCTGCGTGAGCGTATCACGGCCGGCGATCAGCCTAACGCGATATTCACCCGGCGTCGCGACCGGGCCGCGCGTGTACCCTTCGTCGATGACCATGTTCTTGATGCGCGTCGCGGACGGGTAGCGCAGGTCCCAGACGAAACGGTTCGCGCCCTGGCGCGCGTGAACGACGGAATCGGCCGGGTAGTACGCCGAGCTGTCGACGTCTGGAATCGGCGGCGTGGTGCGGTTGGAGTCGGCCGATGGCTTTTCTTCAGATGTAAAGGTCTGTACGACGGTGCCTTTACCGTCGAGCACCTGCAGACTCACCGAGCTTGCCGGCTTGTCACGGAAGTAGTAGTCGATCGCGGCGCAGCACGGCGGGTTCTCCCCCGAGCGCGTCGTGGCGAAACCGCCGGCGGCGAAACGCACCGCCTTGTTAGGCTTGAATAGGTACGCCGCGCGGCTCGTCACCGAGTCCGCGAGGACGCGCAGCACATTGATATCATCGATTACCCAGAATGCGCGGCCGTGCGTCGCGGCAATCAGGTCGTTGTCTTTCACGGCGAGATCGCGCACGCTGACACGCGGCAGGTTGAGCTGCAACGGCCGCCAGCGCGCTCCATCATCGAGCGACACGTACACGCCAGTCTCAGTCGCGGCGAAGAGCAAGCCGCGTTTGACGACGTCCTCGCGCAGCGAGCGCGTGTAGGCGCCGACGGGAATACCATCGTTGATGCGCGTCCACGTTTTGCCGTAGTCGTTCGTCTTCCAGAGATACGGCGCAAAGTCGTCCTGCTGATAGCGGTTCGCCGCCACATAGGCGACGGCCGGGTCATGCCGTCCGGCGTCGATGTGGCTCACCCGGGTGAACTTTCCGAAGTTAGGCGGGGTCACGTTCTGCCACGTCGTGCCGTCGTCCTGAGAGACATGAATCAGTCCGTCATCGGACCCTGCCCACAACACGCCGCGCTTGATTGGCGATTCAATGAACGCGTAAATCGTGGCGTACCACTCGGCGCCTGTCATCTCGCCATTCATGCCGCCGGTCCTGCCTAACGTGGAAGGATCGTGTACGGTGAGGTCGGGCGAGATGCGTTCCCAGCTCTGACCCTCGTCGCGCGTGCGCCAGACATGCTGTGACGTGGCGTAAAGAACCGTCGGATCGTGCGGCGAGATCACGATGGGGAAGGACCACTGAAAGCGCTCCGGCACGTCGCCCGCGGCCCAGCCGTCGTAGTTGCGCAGCGTGACGGAAATGTCTTTGCTGTTGCCGCTGCGTTTGTCATATCGATTCATCGCACCCATGTAGCAGCCGCCGTACGTCACGTTAGGATCACGTGGGTCGATGGCGATGTGCGCGTTTTCGCAGCCCGCCACCGACCACCAATCGCTCTCCTCGATCGAACCGTTGTCGGAGCGACTGGCGATCGAGACGGTGGAGTTGTCTTGCTGCGCGCCGTAGATGCGATAGGGCCACTGATTGTCGGTAATGACGTGATAGAACTGCGCCGTGGGCTGGTTGTACTGGCTCGACCAGGTCTCACCGCCATCGAGACTCACCGTTCCACCACCATCATTGCCGTTGATCATGCGCTTGCCGTCGTTCGGGTCGATCCACATCTGGTGTGTGTCGCCGTGCGGCACACGCACCCGCGAGAAGGATTTGCCGCCATCGACCGAATGCCAGACGGTCAGATTCATCACGTAGACGCTGTTTTCATCAGTCGGGTCGGCGGTGATCGTGGAGTAGTACCACATGCGCACGTTGAACTTCTGTTCGCCGTTGACGTGCTCCCAGTTGTCGCCGCCGTCGTCCGAGCGGAAGATGCCGCCTAACGTGTCCTTGGCTTCGACGCTGGCGTAAATGCGCCGCGGATTCGTGCGCGAGATATCGAGCCCGATCCTGCCGAGCGGCACGGTGGGGAGGCCGCTGTTGTGGGTGATGTTCTGCCACGTGTCGCCGCCATCGGTGCTGCGCCAGATGCCGCTCTTCCCGCCGCCGGACTGCATGCTCCACGGCGTACGCTGAAACTTCCACATCGCCGCAAAGAGGACGCGCGGATTCGTGGGATCCATCGCGAGGTCGATCGCGCCGGTGCTATCGTCGACGAAGAGCACTTTTTGCCAGGACTTGCCGCCGTCCGTTGTGCGGAAGACTCCGCGTTCCGCGTTAGGCCCGAACGCATGGCCCATCGCGGCGATGTACACGTGATCCGCGTCGCGCGGATCGATCTGGATGTCGCCGATCTGGTGCGTTTCACGCAGGCCTAACGCCATCCACGACTGACCGCCGTCCGTGGAGCGGTACATGCCCGTGCCGTACGTGAGGTCCTCGCGCAGATCCTTCTCGCCAGTTCCCACGTAGATGACGTTAGGATCGGAGGGCGCGATTGCGATCGCGCCGACGGACGAGATGTCGCTCTTGCGATCGGTGATGTTGCTCCAGGACTGCCCTGCGTTCGTCGTCTTCCAGACACCACCGTTCACGGCACCGAAGTAGAAAACCAGCGGCTTTGTGGGGTCGCCGGTCACGGCACCAACGCGTCCCCCACGATACGGACCCACGTTTCGCCAGCGGAGCGCTTTGATCTGTCGTGCGAAGGCTGCGGTGTCCGAATTGGCGCTCTGATCGACGGCGGCCGGCCGCGCCGCCGGGCGCGACGTGGTGCGCTGCCCCATCAATGGAGACGTCGCGACGAGCGACGCGATAGCGAGCGCGGAGCCTGTTCGGATCATATATGAGCGATGCATGTGATCGGGGTCTCGGGAGTGGCGGGTAGGATAGCGCGCGCCCGACAGGGGAGCCATAGCTTGTCTACGCTGTGGGTGAACTCTAGGCTTTGCTGCTCGCTTCCGAGGGATTCTGATGGGATCGATGCTGCGCGCGATCATGGAAACCAGTGACGACCGGATCCCGATGCTGGGCCGTCTCGCATTAGGAATCGTGATGCTGCCTCACGGAGCGCAGGACCTATTCGGCTGGTTCGGAGGGTCGGGCATTGACGGCGCGTTAGGCCTCTATACATCGCTCGGCGTTCCGCCCTTTCTTGGATGGATGGCCATCGTCGTACAATTCTTCGGCGGCGTCGCGCTCATCGTTGGCGTTCTAGGAAGAGTGGCGGCATTCGCGATCGCGCTGGTGCTGCTGGCCGCGGTAGTCACACTTCACTGGAGCGTTGGTTTCTTCATGAATTGGAATGGTGCGCTCGAGGGTGAAGGCTTCGAATTTCACATCCTGGCGGTGACGCTGGCGGTAATCGTGATCATTCGTGGTAGCGGTGCGCTTTCTGTCGATCGCGTCTTGACGGCGCGAGCGGCGGAGGCCGTCGCTTCCGATTAGTCAGTCGCCGAGATCGTGAAACACTTTGACGTCATCGTCGCCGGCGGCGGCGCGATGGGAAGCGCCGCGGCATGGCAGCTGGCGAAACGCGGCTTGCGCGTCGCCTGCCTGGATCGCTTCGCTCCGCCGCACGCGTTAGGGTCGTCCCACGGCGGCACACGAATCATCCGCGAAGCGTATTTCGAACATCCGCAGTACGTACCGCTCGTCAGGCGCGCCTATACGCTGTGGGATGAGCTGGCGCAGGGAGTCGCCACGTCCCCACTGTATGTCCTCACGGGCGGTGCGTACATCGGGCCACCGAACAGCACGCTGCTGCGCGGTGTGCACGCCAGCGTGCGTGCACACGCGATTGCGCACGACGTGCTCGACCCGGCCGCCTTGGCGCAGCGATATCCGGCTCTCAAGGCGGAATTCGGCATGCAGGCGATCATCGAGCAGCGCGCCGGCTTTCTGCACGTCGCCGCCGGCATTCGCGCGATGCGTGCCGGGGCCATCGCCGCCGGCGCGCAGATGAAGGATTTCGAACCCGTCGAGCGCTTTGATGTTGGTGTGAAAGAGGTGCAGGTACAAACCGCGCGCGGGAGCTACCACGCGGAGCGTCTTGTTATCGCGGCGGGAGGGTGGATCCGGGAACTGGTGCCGCAGCTCGCAGGCGTCTTCAGCGTGCAGCGGCAGGTGACGGTCTGGTGCGCGGCGTTAGGACCAGGCGTCGCAGCGCGTGAAGCGCCGGTGACGATCTGGGAGCTCCACTCGGGCGAGACGTTCTATACGATTCCGGACGAGGGCGACGGCTTCAAGATCGGCGTGCATTACGGCGGCGCCCTAACGACTGCCGCGGACATCCAGCGCACAGTTTCCGACGCGGAGCAGCAGAAGGGTCGCGAATTGCTGGCGCGTTATATCCCGGCGGCCGCTGGAGAAGTGCGCAGCGCCAGTGTGTGCATGTACACCAATACCCCCGACCTGCACTTCGCGATCGACTGGCTGCCCGGAACGACTGAGCGTGTGCTCATCGTGAGTCCGTGCTCGGGGCACGGCTTCAAGTTTGCGCCGGCGGTTGGCGAAGTCGTGGCGGAGATGATTACTACCGGCCATCCGGCGTTCGATATCGGGCCTTTCTCGCTGCAGCGCTTTTAGTCCATCGCGCAAGCGGTCAAAAGCCGGGAACGCCGATAACGCTGAAACAGCGCAGACATACGCAGATGAAACACGCCGTTAACAACAAGAGCGGTATCTGCGTGATCCGCGTCAGTTTCTGCGTTCATCTGCGTTCCCGCTTGTGATCGTCGTGCGATTACTCAGCCTGAAAGGCTTGTCGGCCACGCGCAACAACTGGCCATGTCGCCTCCACAATGTCACCGCGCACGCCATAGATCATGTCGTTGAGGTGTACAACGACGCATACGTGATTGGGGACGATGCGCACCTGCTCGCCGACCTCGGGACGCCAATCGCTGCTCTTGAGGTCCAGGATACCGTGCTCCTCGCTCATGCGCTGCACCGTGACGTCGGGGCGATCGAACAGCGCGCCGAAGCCTTCACCTTCTACGCCGCGCATCGGCTCTCTGCCTAACGCCTTGCTTCCGGCATCGACAACGGCCTGACCAGGGACAGCTGTGCTCACGACAGTCGCCAGCACTGTGAATGCGCAATCATCCCAGCTACAGGCGCCAAGCGCTTCGGTGCCACGATCGTTGTACACGTATGTCCCGGGACGCACTTCCGTGATGCCATCGATCTCGTGCATGTGCCACGCAGCAGGCGTGGACCCGCCGCTCACGACGGACGGCCGCACACCCGCGCGGTCCATCATCTTGATCGCCGCGGCGATGTCGTCGGCGAGGCGCTGAAGGGACGACTGCTGCGCATCAACGTGCTGCCGGATGTGCCCTGGGTAGAAGGTGATGCCGGCGTAGCGCAGGCGCGGACGGCGCAGCACCTGGCGCGCGAGCGCGATCGCCTGATCCACGTTAGGCACGCCCACCCGGTGCATGCCAAGGTCCAGCTCGACGTAGACGTCGACTTCGCGTCCGCCTTCGCGTGCGGCCTCGGCCAACTGCTCGATGGCAGTCTCCGAATCGACGGCGACGGTCAATCGCACACTTGCCGGCAACGAGACCAAGCGAGCGAGCTTCGGCGTTCCGATGATCGGATACGCGACGAGCACGTCGGCCGAGACATCGCTCATCACCTCGGCTTCACGCGGAGTGGCACACGTTAGGCCGACGGCGCCCAAACGCATCTGCTCAGCAGCGATGCGTGGCGACTTGTGTGTCTTCACGTGCGGTCGTAGCGACAGACCATGCAGTGCGGCGTATGCCGCCATGCGATCCAGGTTTTGCGCGAGGCGGTCAAGATCCACCAGCGGCGCTGGCGTTTCTAACAGCGCTAATTGACGCGGCGCCTGCGGCGCCGCCTGTCCCGTTCTTCCCGTCCGAATCCTTGTTATCGTCATCGCCGCTCCGTGTGACTGCAACTGCCTACCACCAGCCCAGCAGCTTCCACCACGCGACACCCAGCGTGCTATAAATCGTGATCGTTACCAAGGAAACGATGAAGCCGAGTTTCCACCAGGCGCGCTGGCTCGTGTAGCGCGCTCCGAAGTAGATGGGGGCCGGCGTGGTGCCGTAGTGAGTGAGCGCCGCGCACAAGTTGGAGAAGTACGCGAGGAGCAGCACGGCCAGCAGGGGCGGCGCACCTGCGCCGATTATCACGACGAGAAACGGCACGAACATGGCCGTCGCATGCGCCGTGATGCTGGCGAAGCCGTAATGCGCATAGAAATAGACCAGCAGGAGCGCAGCGAGCGCGGCGGGCCAGACCCACCCTGCCGTGAATCCGGCGGTCGCTTCGGCAAACGCTTTCGTGACACCCGTTTCGCCTAACGCCTCAGCCATGCGCACCAGGCCGCCGTACCAGATGTACACGTCCCACGCATTCCGTTCGCTCAGCACATCGTCCCAATCGAGCACTCCGAGCAACAACAGCGCGCTGAAGCCGACGAGCGCGACGAGCGCAGAATTGACGCGATGCCATGCCGTTGTTGCCCACATGAGCGCCACGAGCACAAACACGACCAGCGTTAGGGTCTCGTTGCGCGACATCGGCCCCATTTTGACGAGCTCGGAGCGCGCCAACTCCGTGGCGTGCGGCGTGTGTGTGACCTCTGGCGGGAAGATGCGGAGAAGCAGCCACGGAACGACGAGGAGCGCGAGAATGCCGGGCACGATCGCACCCGAGATCCACTTGAGATAGCTGATCTCGATGCCGGTCGTCTCCTGGGCGAAGCGAGCGATGAGCACATTGGACGCCTGGCCGGTGATCCACATCGAGCAGGCGATCACGTCGCACTGATAGACCGCAACCATCAAGTAGGCGCCGAGCCGCCTGGCCGTCGGTCCCGGCGTCGAGTCGTACGCCTCGGCGAGACTGCGCGCCACGGGGAAGACGACGCCGCCGGCGCGCGCGGCGTTGGATGGAATGATGGACGCGAGGAGCGTATCAGTGGACACGAGCGCATAAGCAAGGCCAAGTGAGCGTTTGCCTAACGCCTGGATAAAGAGATAGGCGACGCGCCGCCCGAGTCCCGTCTTGAGGATCGCGCGCGACATGAAGAACGCGCAGAGGACCAACCAGACGATCGGGTCGGCGTAGCCGCGCAGCGCCTCGGCCGGAGGGAGCGTTCCGGTGAGCGCGACGGCGACAACGCCGAGGAGAACGACCGCGCCGGATGCGATCGGCCTAACGATGAGTCCAACGATTGTGGCGGCGAAGATGGCGAAGAGCCGCCACGAGGGCTCCGTGATGTTGGCTGGATGCGGAGCCAGCAGGATTCCGACAAGCACGACGAGCACCGCTGCCCACTTCCAGAGGGGCGCGAGGCGTTCAGCTTGCGATGCGGCTGGATCGCCCGGGTTGGACATCGGCACCAATCTTCACATGGCCCCGAAGGTCGTAAGTGCCGGCCCCGCGCGCGCTCGCGGAGTGTGAGAGCGGCTGTGAAGTCAGGGAGGTTGCGACGGGCTCGTTCGGCATCTAGCTGCGCCTGCTAGACTTACGCACTGTTGCGAGCGCCCATTTCTCCGGTGCAGGCCCCCGCTCAGGACGAAACCGTATTTGAATAACGCGTGTCGGAAGGTCAGTCGAGAACGCTGGTGAACCGTGGGCCGGCGGCCATGAGGAGTGATTGAACGAACGTGAGCTGCTGACTCGCGCGCAGGCCGGCGATCCTGCTGCGGAACGCGCGATATACGACACGCATGTAGACCGCGTGTACCGCCTGGCTTTTCGGTTGGCGGGGGACGCGGAGCTTGCGAAGGAGTTCACGCAGGATGCGTTCATCAGGGCCTTCGAGCGGTTGGGCACTTTTCGCGGCGATTCGGCGCTCTCGACGTGGTTGCACGCCATCACGGTGTCGGTGGCGCTCAACGGTCTGCGCAAGGTGCGCCGGCTCAAGCGGGAGGTGCAGCTGGAACACGCCGAGTCGTTAGGCAGCAACCGGCCACGCAGCGATCCGTTGCTGCGCCAGCGGCTGGACGAGGCGATCGACAAGCTACCAACGGGGTATCGCACGGTGTTTCTGATGCACGATGTCCAGGGTTTCACACACGAAGAAATCGGTGCTGCGTTAGGCATCGAAGTGGGCACTTCCAAGGCGCAGCTCTTCCGGGCCCGGGCTCGGTTGCGCGAACGCCTGGCGGATCTCGCGGGAGCATGGAGCGCATGAACACGAACGACGACGATCGATTCGAC
>DATBKN010000181.1:0-9712 GCA_036555845.1 Gemmatimonadaceae bacterium
AAAACCAGGACGAGCGACTTGATCAGAACGAGGGCTGTGTTCGTATTCGCCGATTCCCGGATGCCGAGCGTAAGCAGCAGCGAAACAACGATGATGATCCCCGCGGCCGGGAGATTGAAAATGCCATGCACGGTTTCCCCGCCCATCGTCACCGTGCCGGGTGCCATCGCCAGCGCCTGTGGGAACTCGATCCCGATTGTCCGCAAGAAGGAGACGAAGTAGCCGGACCATCCGATCGCGACAGTCGCGCCGCTCAGCGCGTATTCAAGAATGAGATCCCATCCAATGATCCACGCGATCAATTCACCGAACGTCGCGTAGGCGTACGTGTACGCGCTGCCCGACACGGGGATCATCGCCGCCAGCTCGGCATAGCAGAGGCCAGCGAACACGCAGGCGGTCGCCGCGATCAGCATCGAGATGATGAGTCCCGGCCCTGCGTATTGCGACGCGGCCACGCCGGTGAAGACGAAGATACCGGTGCCGATGATCGAGCCGATGCCTAACGCCGTAAGGTTCCAGGGACCGAGCGCTCGGCGCAGCACGCCGCGTTCGGATTCGACGTGCAGCTCGGCTAAAGACTTGGTCGCGAATAAGCCCACGGGGACCTCGCCTCAGAGGGTCAGTGCCGCCGTGAGAAGCGCGCACGACCGACACTAAGACGAGGGCGAGTGACGAGTGTTCGGCGGCTGTGTGGGCGCTGTCAGACGCGGTCTGACAGCGGCGCTTAGCTGCAACAAACAGCAGCGTTTAGGTCCAGCTAACTGACGCGGATGAGCAGGATTGAGCGAATGCTGCCGATGAGCTCTTAAGCGCCCTTCCCTTCCAAAAAATCTGCAGCATCGGTCCATCCCGTAGGATCCGCGTCAGTTAGTTGCTCTTGCAGTTTGTTGCCGTTTCGGTTCGTGCTGGGCTACTCCGGGGACGCGGGTGGAGTTGGCTCCGGACGACGAGTAAAGCGGTAGCCTGTCTTCAGCACCGTCACGAAGTGCACCGGATGCGCAGCGTCAGGCTCCAGCTTGCGCCGTAGCTCCGCGACGTGAGTATCGACGGTGCGGCTCACGACCGCGGGATCATATCCCCAGACTTCACGCAACAACTCATGGCGCGTCGCGACCTTGCCTTCGCGCCTGACGAGCGCCGCGAAAAGCTCGAACTCCTTGGGGCGCAGCGCGACCGGGCGGCCGCGCCGAGTTGCGTTACGCGCACGAAGATCGACGCGCACGTCGCCGAAGACGACGATGCTCTCGGCGTCGTTAGCCGCAGCCAGACGACTGCGGCGCAGCAGCGCGTCCACGCGCGCGAGAAGCTCCAGGAGCCCGAACGGCTTCGTGACATAGTCGTCGGCGCCGAAGCGGAAACCGCGAACCTTGTCGGCTTCCTCGCCTAACGCGGTGAGAATGAGCACCGGCGTGGGATCGCCGCTTTCGCGCAGCGTGCGCAGCACGCGATAGCCGTCGCCGTCCGGGAGCATGAGGTCGAGCACGACGAGATCGAACAGCGCGCCGTTGTTTGCCGTGGCTTCGCTGCGCGACAACGCGGCGAGCGCGTCGCGTGCCGTCGCCGCGAGCGCGACCTCATGACCCTCGAACTCGAGATTGCTCTTGAGCCCTTGAGCCAGCGCGGCGTTGTCTTCGACCAGCAAAATAGAAGGCGTAGGGGTAGGGGTAGGGGTAGGGGCCTAGGGACTGGGCAGTTCGACGACAAATCTCGCACCGCTCGCATTGTTCGACCCATTCGCGCCTTCAATCCAGGTGCGGCCGCGCATTGCCTCGACCAACTCGCGCACAACGGACAAACCGATGCCGCTGCCGGCCCTGCGAGGTTGGCCGTCCTGCATCAGCCTAACGTACGGACTCCATACCCGCTCGCGATCGCTCGGCGCGATGCCGGGACCCTGATCCGTCACCGTTAGGCGCACCAGGCGCGTCGGTCCGCTGCCGTTCTCGGGAGCATGCTCCGCATCGATGCGCTCGGCGCCGATGCTGATCGTTTGACCCGGCCGACCGTATTTCACGGCATTGTCCAACAGATTCAGCAGCACCTGACGCAGGACCGCCGGATCGGCCTGGACCACGGCGTCGCTCGAGTGCAACTCGATGTGCATCGACGCGACCGTTGCGAGCGGCGCAAAACTCGAGACGACGTCGGCGAGGTACGGCGTGAGCGCGAGCGGCTCGAGCCTAACGTCCGGTGCGTCTCGGCGCCGCGAGAAGTGCAGCACGTTCTCCACCATGTGCATGAGCCGCCGAGCCTCACGCACGATCGATGTCGCGGCGAGCGTGCGTTCCTCGTCACTTCGTGCGCGTCCAAGGCTCAGCGTTTCGCCAAAGAGAAGGATCTGAGCCAGCGGCGTACGCAGCTCGTGGGAAACGCTGGACGTAAAATCAGTGCGCAGCCGAGCCAGTTCGTGCTCTCGTCGCAGCTGAATGAGCGCGACGAGAGCGAGCACGACACACAGCGCCAGGAGTCCGACGAGCAACGGCAGTCGCGATCGCTCCGGGGGCGAGACGAAGAGGACACTGCGCACACCTGGCCGCAGCGACACCCGTGCCGTTACACCCGGGAAGGTTCGCAGCGGTTGCACGGCCGTGAGCGCGATGGGCGCCTCACTGGGGACCAGCGGCGACGCGCGTGGCGCAAGCGCGGCCGTGCGTGCGGCGAGATTCGCGCTGTGTGCGTCCACAGACTGCGACGCTTCGCGCACGTCGACCGTCATCAGCGAATCGTTAGGTAGGCCGCTGAGTACGCCCGCGGGCAGCAGCGGGTCGTGGCGCAGCGCGTCGGCCACGCTCGTGCGCAGGAGAACGCCGCGACAATCGGGGATCGCGTACGCCGCAACGGGCACGTTGAATCGTGCCGTGCGCACACCGACCGCCGCAAATGCGTCTCGGCCGTCCTGGGAGTACGGGACGAAGAAGCGCGTCTGCGCCGCGGAGGTGCTGCGCAGTTGTTGCTGAATCCCGACGCGAATTGAATCCGATATCGCCGCGGCGATCGGAGCGCCGGCTATCGTAACACGCTCGCCGGCGAGCTCCAAGCGCAGGACACTGGGACGCCCCGCGCAGCTGACGCCTAACGCCGAGGCGCGAGGCAGCAGCACCGCCGGGTCCGGTGACGGCTCGACAGGCGATGCGGAAACCCCTCCCAGCACTGCGGCGAACAGATCGCCGAGCGAGCGGTCGGCGCGCGCGCGGACAGCGGCGTCGAGCTCCCAGCCGGCCATTGTCGCGTACTGAGCCATCGCGCGGTCGGCCGTTATGCGCATCGAATGACGCGCCCTGTACGCCTCGTACGCCAACACGGCGGACACCACCACCACGGCCGCGACGAGTCCGATCAGCAGCGGAACCGTCAGGCGCGATGCAGCGGAATCATGGGGACGTTCAGCGCGCATGACGTTTCCTCGCACAATGCGCTGCCTGCGTCAAGCCGAGGAGCGCCGCTCGCACAACGCCCTAACTCGGCGCCGGGCGACTCCAGCGCCGTACTGCCAGGACCACCACAAGCGCCCCGACAACCACGGCCGCCACGGGGAGGATGTAGACGAGCACGTTGAAGCCATGCGCCTCCGGCTCCAGCAGGATCCACTCGCCGTACTTCTCGGTGAAGTACTGCTTGACCTCTTCAGGCGTGCGGCCCGCCGCGAGCTGGTCGCGCACGACACCGCGCATCTGCTGCGCCAGCTCGGATGGTGAATCCTGAATCGACAGCCCCTGGCACACCGGGCAACGAAGATGTGAGGCCACAGCGCTCGTGCGCTGCTCGAGCATGACAGAGTCCTGCCTGGCCGCTTGACCTGCCGCAGCGCGCGCGAACGCAGACAACAAGAGGAGGCACGCAGAGACGGCAACTGCGTTTCTACGAAGCATCGTTAGGGCACGGGCGCAGCGAGAAGCGAATCGAGACGCTGCTGCAGGACGCTCTCGGGTATCGGTCCCACATATTTCGACGTCACGACCCCATCGCGGCTGATGAAGAAGCTCTCGGGCACGCCGTAAACACCGAAGTCGATCGCGGTGCGGGTGCCGGGATCGAGCAGCGCGGGATAGGTCTGTCCGCCCATCTGGTCGATCCAGCGCAGCGCGTTTGCCGTGACGTCGTTGTACAGGATGCCGATGAAGCGCACGCCCTTATCTGCATAACGACTCGCCACGCGCGACAGCGTCTCGTGCTCGTCTCGGCACGGGAGACACCAGGACGCCCAGAAGTTGACGAGGACGACGTTCCCGCGCAGATCGCCCGATCGAATGTGTTCGCCGGGCGCTGGCGCAACCTTTCCATCCCCGGGCGCAAACACGGCGAGGTCGAACAGCGGCGCCGTGCGTCCCGGCAGCGGCGACGCGATGGCGCGTGGATCTCGCGTCAGGCCGAAACGCAACAGAGCGATCACGGGAAGCGCGACAGCGCCTGCGATCACGGCGCGTTTCCAGTTCATCGCGACCTCATGCGGTGGAGGCCGGCTCCAGTTCCGGGAGCGGCATCGGCTGCGGACGCTCCGGCTCCACGCCTAACGTTTCGCGCAGGGCCGCGCGTTTACGAGCCGGCCCGCTGCCGGCCACGATTGCGCCGAGACAGACGATCAGCCCGCCGATCCATATCCAGGGGACGAGTGGCTCCCGGATGGCACGGATCGTCGCCGACGAGCCGTCCTGCTCGAACGCCATGAGGTTGAGATAGAGATCGCCCCAGGGCCGGCTGCGCACCGCCGGCGTCGGCACCGGCGAGTCCTGTGTGCGATAGAAGTTCATGCGCGGCGTTAGGCGATCGATCTCGCGTCCACCGCGCAGGACGCGCACCGTTGCACCCACGACCGCTCGCTGCGGCTCCTCCCTTCCCCACAGGCTGTCGAGCGCCAGATCGAAGCCGCCGGCTTGCATGCGGCCACCCGGTTTCAGCGTCCCATCGTACTCCGCGCGGAACGCGGACGACGCGGCGACCCCGACGGCGACACAGATGACACCGATGTGCGCGATATACCCGCCGTAGCGGCGACGATTGGCGCTCACGAGGTTGACCAGCGCGATGCCCGGGCTCTCGCCGAGCGCGCGGCGCCGCGCCGCCGCGCCTAACCAGTATTCCCGCACATTGCACACGAGCGCGAACGCGGCGAAGGCGAAGGACGCAATCGCGTACGCATTGCGCGTCAGCGCGACGGCAGTGAGCACAGCCACGACTATGGCGACTATGCTGGGGACCAGGAGCTTGGCGCGCGCCTCCGCGAGGTCCGAGCGCCGCCATGGCAGCGCAGGTCCTACGCCCATGAGGAACAGCAGCGCCGCGCACATCGGCAGGGTCATGCGATTGAAGAACGGTTCGCCGACGCTGACCTTCACCCCGCGCACCGCCTCCGCGACGAGCGGAAAGAGCGTGCCGAGCAGCACGGTGAACATGAAGGCCGTGAGGAACAGATTGTTGAGCAAAAAGACGGTCTCACGCGCGATCGGGGCGTCGAGACGTCCCGAGCTGCGCAGCGATTCGCTGTGACCCGCCACGAGCACGAACGAAACAAGCAGCACGACGGCGATGAAGCCGAGGAAGAAGTAGCCGATCGTCCCCGTCGTGAACGCGTGCACGGACGAAAGCACGCCGCTGCGCGTGAGGAACGTACCCAGAATCGTTAGGGCATATGTGCTCACAATGAGATTCACGTTCCACAGCTTGAGCATGCCGCGTCGCTCCTGGACCATGGCGGAGTGCAGGAACGCCGTCGCCGTGAGCCAGGGCAGGAAGGACGCGTTTTCGACCGGATCCCAGGCCCAGTACCCTCCCCAGCCGAGGACTTCGTAGGACCACCACATGCCGGCGATGATCGCCGCCGAGAGAAAGCCCCAGGCGAGCAGCGTCCAGCGTCGCGTTAGGCGGAGCCAGGTGTCTTTCCCTGCGTCGCCGCTGATCAGCGCCGCAATCGCGAAGGCAAAGGGCACTGACATTCCCACGTAGCCGAGGTACAGGAGCGGCGGGTGCACCGCCATCAGCACGTGGTTCTGCAGCAGCGGATTCGGCCCCGGACCATCGGCCGGCACCGGCGTGACAAGTCCGAACGGGTTCGCCGGCCCGACGAGCAGGATCAGAAAGAAGACGGAGATCGAAAGCAGCACCACGCCCGTGTACGGGACGAGCCGGCCTGGCACATCGCGGTTGCGCCAGACAACAAGCGCGGCCCACATGCTCAACACCCAGATCCAGAACAGGATGGAGCCTTCGAGCGCGCCCCAGAGCGAGATGATCGTGAAGAAGAGCGGCGTCGAGCGACTGCCGACCTGGGCGACGTAAGAGATGCTGAAGTCGTGCCTGACGAGCCCGACGACCATCGCGATCACGGCGACACTCGTTAGGCCGAACAGCGTGAGAACCGAACCGCGCACCATCGCTCCGAGCGCATTCTCGCCGCGCTTCGCCGCGAACGCCGACGCCAGAGCGCCGAACAGCGCCACGGCCAGCGCTACAACCAGCGCGTCGTAACCCAGCAATCGGGTCATGTGCGCGGCGCCGAGGGCTTCGGCATCAACGAACGATACATCTGACTCGGCTTCTCGCCGTCCTTGGGCGCCCGGTATTCCTCGTTGTGCTTGACCATCAACTCGTCGGCGCTGAAGACGCCGTCGCGGCCATAGCGCCCTTCGACAACGACGCCCTGGCCATCGCGGAACATGGCGGGCGGCGCGCGGCGCGAGTGCACCGCCACTGTTTTGACGCCATCGGTCAGCTCGAAGCGCAGATCGATCGCCTGCGCGTTCCAGTGCACCGATCCCGGCTTCACCTGTCCGCCAAGCCTAACAGGGACGTCGAACCCCTTTTGCTCGCGGGCCAGGAGCTCCTGCGGCGTGAGGAAATACACCAGGTTGTTACCGATGCCGCCTAACAAGAGATAGCCAAATGCCCCCACGATCACGACAGCGGCGGCGATGGCGAACTTGCCTTTTCGAGTCATCAGCGGGGTGCCTCGGATGAGGATGCGGCGACGCGGCGAGCGCGTCGCGCCAGATAATATGCGTATGAGCCGAACGCGATCCACACGATCGCGTACGCGGCGATGACGACGCGCCACTCACGCATGTACGGCCTCCGGCGAAGTGCCGAGCGCCAGCGAATCGCGCCGGTGTTCCTGCAGCCGCTCGGCGCGCGCGATCTCGTAGCGCCTCGCGATGAAGTATGTCATCAGCAGCAGCACCGCGATCGCGTTAAGCCTGAGTCCCCAGGCATAGATCGGGTCCACGGTATCGGGGCTCGACTGGACCTGATGCAGCGTGCGCCACCAGCGCACCGACATGTACACGATCGGCACATTCAGCGCGCCGAAAATTCCGACCGCGGCGGACCAGCGCGCACGGCGCTCCGGATCGTCGGTGAAGGATCGCAGGGCCAGGTAGCTGAGAAAGATCATGAACAGGACGGCTGTAGACGTTAGGCGCGCGTCCCACGTCCACCAGACGCCCCATGTCATCCGCCCCCACAGCGAACCGAGGATGAGCGTGAGGCCGGTGAACAACGTTCCCACTTCGACAGCCGACGCGGCGAGTAAGTCGTATTTCTCGTCACGTGTCCAGAGATAGCGCACACTAGCGTAGAAAACGACAACGAACGCGAGCGCGAAGTTCCACGCCACCGGCACATGGACGTACATGATCTTTTGCAGGTGACCCATGTCGCGATCGGGCGGCGACGCCAGCAAGCCAAACGCCTGCGTTCCAATCAACACGAGGGGCGCCATCCACCCAAGCGCCTTCCACCAGCGGCGCTGAGACGCGATGTCTGTAGTCTGAGGGCTCATACTCATGCTTCTATGATATGCTCGAACACGAAAAGTGCAGCCAGGATAAAGATCACATCGAACACGATCAGCAAGCGGAGCCACGCTCCCGCGTCCCCCATCGCGTTTCCGGAGAGATACGCAGCCGAGCCTTCGACAGCTGCAAGGAGCACCGGGACCAGCATCGGGAACAGAAGCAGCGGGAGCAAAACCTCCCGCGAACGCGTGCGCGACGCCATCGCGGAATAAAACGTGCCTAACGTGACGAAACCGAGCGTGCCGAGCAGAATCACCACGAGGAGCTGCGGCCAGGTATCGGGAATCGCCACGTGGTAGAGCACCAGCGCCACTGGAATCACGATCGCTTCCACGAGCAGCACGACGAACAGATTCGCCAGCAGCTTCCCGACAAAGATCTCCCAGCGCTCCCCGGGATACAGCAGCAGCGCCTCCAGGGCCCCGCCATCCAGCTCGATCTGATAGGAACGGTGGAAGACAAGCACGCCGCTAAAGAGCACGGACAGCCAGAGAATGCCTGCCGCCGCGGTGCGCAGGGTGGCGACATCGGGCCCGATCGCGAAGCCGAAGACGAGAAGCGTGAGCGCGCCAAGCGACGTGACGGCGACGATATTCGCCTTCGCTCGCCGCTCCGCCGTGAGGTCCTTGGCCGCGACAGCCGATACTCGCGTCCAGGCCGCGTTCACGACAACCTGCCCGCCGTCATCGTATAAGTAGCACTGGGCGGCATTGTCAGTCGTGCAAGGTCGTGCAGGACGATGACCACTGCCCCGCCGCGTTCGCGTGTCCCCGCGATGAGCGCGCTCACCAGCGCGACCCCATCGGCGTCGAGCGTGTTGAACGGCTCGTCGAGCAAAAGAAGCTTGGGCTGCTGCAGCAACAGGCGCCCGAGCGCCAGGCGTCGTTGCATGCCTGACGAGAAAGCACGCACGCGCTCGTGGGCGTCGTTTGCGAGGCCTACCTGGCGCAGCGCCTCTGCCACGCGCTCAGCTGGTTGCCTAACGCCCAACATCCGTGCGGCGAAGAGCAAGTTCTCGGTCGCGCTGAGATCTTCGTACAAACCGTTTGTGGTGCCAAGCAGCGCGCTTTCGGCGCGAATCGCGGCCGCCTCACGCCAGAGATCCTTGCCGAGTATGCGACCGGTGCCGCCTGTCGGCATGATGGCTGTCGCGATGACGCGCAGCAGCGTGCTCTTCCCGCCTCCGTTGTGTCCCTGAATCACGACCAGATCGCCGAATGCCACGTCCAATTCGATCCCGCGCAGCGCCCACTTGTGGCCGAAGCGGCGCGTGATCCCTGACAACGAGATCGCCAACGTTCTGGCTCTGGCGACCTCAGCTTGGATAAGGGGGGCGGGAATGGCGAGCACGCAAGGAAGGTAAAGCCCGGCAGTCCCGGGATGGCGATTCGGACGGTGGCGCAGAATCTATCGTTATGGACGGCCAGACCTGGGTGTAACGCTGTCGATCCCTGAGACCCTTGCGGCGAAAAACTTTACAACGTAAAGTACTTGCTAATGCCGCGTCCTGTCCCTCTCAGGCCGATCATGGTGGCGACGACTGCCCCAGGCCCTCGCGTACCCGCCAGCGCGTTGGTGGCTGGCGCCCTGCTCCTTCCGCCACTGCTCTACTGGATCGCCATCACGCTATACGTGACCGGTTCGCACACACTGAGCGAAGTCGTGCTCGATGGCGTGCCGGATGCGTGGGAGATCGCGTCCATGCTCGGCGCGCCGTTGCTCGCTGCTGTCATTGGCGCGTGGAGTTGGCAGCGCGCGGGGACTGCGCCGGCGCGCGTGATCGGCCAGCTCGCTGTCGTTGCTGGACTACTGTTCGCTGCGATGGGAGTTCTGGCGTCGCTGCGACCGTCGTGATTCAAAAAACCGTCAACGGCAAGAGCACATGTGATAAACGTGAGCGAAACGCCTAACGACGGATCCCA
>DATBKN010000182.1:0-14401 GCA_036555845.1 Gemmatimonadaceae bacterium
GGCGTGTGTACCGAGGGGCACCTAAGCGGTTGCCCCGATGGACTGTCGCGCTTTCAGAAACAGCCACGTTTCGTTCGTCGATGACACCTTGCCGGGTGTCGAGCACCAAGCCATGGAGGAACATCTCCAGCGCTGCAGGCAGTGCGCGGAGCACGATGCTCGTGTTCGCAGATCCTTGATGGCGGCGCGGAGTCTCGAGCCGATCGTCCCATCCACTGAATTCAGCTCGCGACTTCGTTCGCGTCTCGATGCCGAGCGGTTGCGACTAGCGGTGCCTGTGCCGTTGATGCGCGGGCCCAGTCTCGCCGCCTTTGCTGCAACCGCAGCCGCGCTAGTTGCCGTTGGCGTGCTCGCTGTCGAACTGCAGCTGCAAGACGCTGCTCCTCCATTGGAGCCAGTGTTGCCGGCTGTCATTGCGAGTGTACCGGCCGTACCTGAGACGTTGTTCGCGTCATCGTCGGCATTGGCAGCGGCCGTTTCAACAAGCGCGCCTATTTGGTCACTCGCGTACGTCGCTGACCAGATGCCAATTCGTTTTGCGACGGCGCGACTCGAAGAGGATTCGCGCGAGCGCTAGGGCTAAGCAGGCGCTCTGACCGCGAGCGATATATTGGGGATATGTCTCGCGCCGCGCTCCAGGCTCTCCACAAGAACATAGAGCAGAAACACTTCGAGCGAGCGTACTACTTCTACGGCGACGAAGACTATCTAAAGGAAGCTACACTCCAGTCGTTGGTTACCGGTGCGGTGGATCCGGCGACACGTGACTTCAACCTGGATCAGCGTCGCAGCGCAGGCCTCGACGGCGCCTCGTTAGGCATGCTCCTGGGCTCTCCACCAATGATGGCCGATCGTCGCTTGATTGTTTTGCGTGACGTCGGCGGTCTGAAGAAGGATACGCGCGCGGTTCTGGAGCAGTATCTGCGAAAGCCCGCGCCTGACATTGTCATCGTGCTCGTCTCTTCAGCCGGCGACAAGGCGGACAGTGCTCTCATGCAACTGACAACGGCGGTGGAGTTTGTGCCGCTCGAGGGGCCGCGTGTTGCGGCATGGATGATGGATCACGCGCGCAATATCCATCAGGCGCGGTTGTCAGAGGAAGCAGCCGAGTTTCTCGCCGCGACTGTGGGGAGCGACCTGGCCACGCTCGCGGCCGAGATCGACAAGAGCGTGAGCTATGGTGGCCAGGAAATCGAGCTCGCGACAGTCGAAGCGGTGATTGGAGTGCGCCATGGAGAGACGTTAGGTGATCTTCTGGAGGCTGTCGCGCAGCGACAAGCGGCCGTGGCTCTGCGTCTGATAGCTCCTGTTCTGTCGCAGCCAAAGAACGGCCTGGTTCCAACGATTTGGGCGTTAGGCACTCAGTTGCTTGCGATCGGAATCGCAGCTGCCGCTCGCCGCACAGGCGCGTCGGAGAGTGTGCTCCGAGGTCGCATGTGGGAATTGCTGCGTTCCGGTTCCATTAACGCAGGCAGCCCGTGGGGAGAAGCTGTCGATCGCTGGATGCGCAGCGTGCCGCTGTGGTCCGACGCGGACGTTCAAGCCGGCGTGCGCGTACTTCTCGCCGCAGATCGATCCGCGAAAGATTCGCGAGTTGCGACTGACGAGCAGATACTCAGTTCCGTCGTCCTCGCGCTGTGTGGCGATGCCCAACGCGTAGCCGCCTAGGTCATTGTGATCGTGCGTTTCGAACGTTGTGGAACCCTGCTCGTCGCGCTTGCGCTTCTAACTCAGCCGTGCAGGGGCCAACAAGCGTCTGATGTTGGTACGCGCATCGAGCGACTGACGGCAGCGGGCAGCAGCAGTGCCGCGCGCGCCCTTGCTGACTCTGTTCTCGCCGCAACATCAGAGGGAAGCGACACCTTTGTCGAAGCGTTGTATTGGCACGCGGTTCTGGATTCAACTGCTGCGGGTGCTGAACGCGACTACTTGAGAATCGTCGTTGAGTATCCGCTCGCCCCGCGCGCGAGCGCTGCCCTATTGCGTCTGGCGGAGCTTGAATTGGCGCGGCAAGCGCGTGACCGCGCTCGACGGCATCTCGACAAGTTGCGTGCCGACTATCCCAAGAGCGATCACATCGCGCGTGCGCAATATTTGTTGGCTCGTATGGCTCGCGATGATGGAGAAACTGAGCGAGCATGTGTGCTGCTTGGCGCAGCTCGGGAAAGCGTCGATGCGAACGATGTGGAACTCAAGAACCAGATCACCTATCTGCATGCGTCCTGTGTGTCAGCTGCGCCCACTGCGCCGAATTCTCCCGCCGACTCGACGACGGCCCGAGACACAACGGCTCGGCCGCGTACGACGGCAACGCTTGCGAAAGGGCAATTTGCCATTCAAGTCGCCGCGTACAATACGGAGCGGCAGGCAACGTCCTTGGCGCGCCAGCTGCAGCGACGCGGCCTACCGGCGCGAGTCGTCGGTGTGAAGGCGCCGTTTCGCGTGCGTGTCGGTCGTTACGCGACGCGCGAGGAAGCACAGCGCGCGATGGCGCGCGCCGGGTTGCGTGGGATAATTACAGAGGCGGAACAGTCGTGATGCGTGAGGCAGGAGGAACGCCGCTCATGCAGCAGTACCGGGAGATCAAGGCTCAGCATCCCGGAGCGATCCTGTTTTTCCGCATGGGCGACTTCTATGAGATGTTTTACGACGACGCGGAGCTCGCCTCGCGCGAACTGGGCCTAACGCTCACGTCACGGAACAACGGCGGTGCGGCGGATGTGCCGCTCGCCGGCGTGCCGGTGAAGGCTGGTCATGACTATCTGCGACGATTGGTGCAACTGGGGCACAGGGTCGCGGTCTGCGAGCAGGTGGAAGATCCCAAGCTCGCGAAAGGGGTCGTTAGGCGCGAGGTCGTGGAGACGGTCACGCCAGGCGCGGCGTTCAACGACGAGCTCCTGGACAGCGAGCGGCACAACTACATGTGCGCCGTGTTCGAGTATGCCGGCGCATTAGGCGTCGCTGCGGCGGATGTCTCGATTGGAACGTTTCGTCTCATCTCCTGCAACGCCGGTGACGTCGAAGGGGTCATCGCGCGGCTCGCTCCGCGCGAGGTGCTCGTGCCGCACGTCGCCGGAAGCGCTCCGGTTCCCCTTCGTGATTTTGCCGGTGCGCTCGTCACCGAGCGCGAGGCGTGGGAGTTCGACGTTCCTCTGGCACGCGAAGATCTCGCGCGACGCTTTCGCGTAAACGCGCTCGACGGGCTGGGAATCACGGGCGATCATGATGCCGCGCTTGGCGCCGCTGGCGCGCTGCTGCGCTATTTGGCGGAGCTGCAGCCGAGTGGAATGCCGCATCTCATGCGTCCGCAAGTGGAATCATCTGCGCGCACGATGCCGCTCGACGAAATGACACGGCGGAACCTCGAACTGATCGAGCCACTGCGCAGCGCGGAGAGCGGCAACGGACAGGCCGCGCGCGAGCGAAGCGGCACGTTGCTGGGCGTGCTCGACCGAACGCTGACGCCGATGGGCGCGCGCAAGCTTCGCGAATGGCTACTGGCTCCTTTGCTCGAGCGCGCTGAGATCGATGCACGTCTCGACGCTGTCGGTGCGCTCAAGGAGCGTGCGGAGGTGCAGCTCTCGCTCACGGAAGCGCTCGACGGCGTGCGCGATGTTGAGCGTCTGGCGGCGAAAGTCGCCGCTGGGCGCGCTACGCCCAGGGACATGGGAGGTCTGCGGGACTCGCTGGCGCGTCTGCCTAACGTTGCATCGGCGCTTCGAGCAGTCGACCCGGTGGGCTTGCTGCACGGAATCGTCGAGGCATGGGACGATTGCGGCGAAATCGTCGATGCCATCGCGCGACATCTCGTGGAGCGCCCTCCCGTTGTCCTGGGTGGTGCTGAAGGCGACACGATTCGTTCGGGCGTCGACGGCACATTGGACGAGTTGCGCGCGCTGCGTGACGGGGGACGCGACGCGATCGCACAGATTCAGGCCGCAGAACGCGCGCGCACTGGGATATCGTCGCTCAAGGTCGGCTACAACAAAGTCTTCGGCTACTACATCGAGATCACGAACGCGAACAAGCACCTGATTCCCACGGACTATCAGAGGCGACAAACGCTGACAGGCGCCGAGCGCTATGTCACGCCTGCGCTCAAGGAGTACGAGGAGCGTGTGCTGACTGCGACCGAGCGGATCGAGGCGCGCGAGCGCGAGCTTTTCGAGCAACTGCGGCGCAGCGTCGGCGCGGAGATCGGTCGTTTGCAGGCTGTGGCGACGCTGATTGCGATACTCGATGTCCTGCTATCGTTCGCTGCTGTCGCTACGCGCGAGCGATATGTGCGACCGGAAATGACCGATGGCTTCGACCTACACATCGTGGCGGGGCGGCATCCGGTGGTCGAGCGCATGATGGCGCGCGACGCCTTCATCCCGAATGACGTGCGCCTAACGCCTGACGCGCGGATGATCATACTCACCGGGCCGAACATGGCGGGCAAGTCCACGATCCTGCGTCAGGTCGGCCTGATCGTGCTCTTGGCGCAGATCGGGAGCTTCGTGCCGGCGACGCGAGCCATGGTCGGAATCGTCGATCGCCTGTTCACACGCGTCGGTGCCAGCGACAACCTCGTGCGCGGACAGTCGACCTTCATGGTAGAAATGGCCGAGACGAGTGCCATTCTCCACGCAGCGAGCGCGCGGAGCCTCGTGCTGCTGGATGAAATCGGACGCGGGACGTCGACGTACGACGGCGTGTCAATCGCATGGGCGGTGAGCGAGCATGTGCACGAAAAGATCGGCTGCAAGACGATCTTTGCCACACACTATCACGAGCTCACTCAGCTCGCGGCCGAATTAGGTGCACTTCGCAACTATAATGTGGCTGTGCGCGAAGTCGGTGAAGAAATCCTCTTTCTGCATCGTTTGCAGCCTGGCCCGGCTGATCGCTCGTACGGCATTGAAGTCGGGCGTCTCGCGGGACTGCCGGGTGCGGTGATTCAGAGGGCGCGCGCAGTCCTGGCCCTTTTGGAGGGCGATGAACTTGTTAGGCGTCTGGCGGCGGAGCAGGAGCCGGCTGCCTCCCAGCTGTCGCTCTTCGCGTCCGCCACGCACCCCGTGGTCGCTCGACTGCAGGCCGTTCGTACCGAGAGCATGACTCCGCTCGCCGCGCTTCAGCTTCTGGATGAGCTAGCTGTGCAGGCTCGCGCGTGAGGCGTCAGTTAACGCTGATAACACTGTCCATCGCCGCATGCACGCCAGCGGCGTCCAGGAACGTAGCGGACACATTGCCTCAACTCAGGACAGAACTCAATCCGTTCCGGTACCCGTTGGAGCTGTATGAGCGACGCATTGAGGGAGAGGTGACGTTACGGCTGCATGTGGACTCTGTAGGGGGCGTGGTTGCGGAATCCATCAGTGTGGCGAAGTCGTCCGGGATACCGACGCTCGATTCTGCGGCGGTCGATGGAGCGCCCGCCCTGCTGTTCAGGCCGGCGGTTCTCGATGGACGTCCGGTGCCATTGACTGTTCTTTTCCCTGTGAAATTTCAGGTGCCGGCTGGCGGCCGGGCGCCGGCCGATACGCATGGCACCGTGCCTGGTCGTTAGATCCTAACGTGAGCGAGATATGACCAGCGTCGAGGCGAGCTCGGATACAGTGATTGAGCGCAACAAGCGGCCGTACCGGTCGGTGCTGGAGACGATTGGGTGGACGCCGCTCATCCGCCTAACGCGTGTAACGCGCGGCATTACGACGCCGGTTTACGGCAAGGCGGAGTTTTTCAATCCGGGCGGCTCGCTCAAGGATCGCATCGGTCTACCCATCATCGAGCAGGCGGAGCGTGAAGGCCGGCTCAAGCCCGGCGGAACGATCGTCGAGGGAACGAGCGGGAACACCGGTGTGGGGCTCGCGATCGCGGCATCGCTGCGCGGGTACCGCTGCATCTTCACGATGCCCGACAAGATGTCGCAGGAGAAAGTGCGTCTGCTCAAGGCATTCGGCGCCGAGGTCATCGTGACACCGACGGCAGTACCGCCGGATCACCCTGACAACTACATCATGACGGCGAAGCGAATCGCCAGTGAAACGCCTAACGCGATCCTCGCGAATCAGTTCTACAATGACGCGAATCCCACGGCGCATTACGAGACGACGGGACCGGAACTGTGGGAGCAGACCGAAGGGCGCATCACGCATTACGTGACGGGCGCAGGCACGGGCGGGAACGCGACGGGCGTGGGACGCTATCTCAAAGAAAAAAACCCGGCGATCAAAGTGATCGTCGGTGATCCACAGGGCTCCATCCTGGCAGAGCTGTGGCGCAGCCATGGCCAGAACAAGCTCGAGGGAACGCCCTACAAGGTCGAAGGAATCGGGCAGGACAAACTGCCGGGAACACTCGACCTGAGCGTCGTAGACGAGTTCCAAACGGTGTCGGACAAGGACGCGTTCCTGATGGCGCGGCGCCTAACGCGAGAAGAAGGGCTCTTCGTGGGCGGTTCGTCGGGGCTCATCACCTTTGTTGCCCTGAACGTCGCGCGGCGCCTCAATGCGCCTGACGCGTACGTCGTCACGCTGCTGTGCGACACAGGCGAGCGCTATCTGTCGAAGCAGTTCAACGACGAGTGGATGCGTGAGAATCAGCTGCTCGAAGCAGACAAAGTCACGCTGAGCGACCTCATTCGGCGGAAGGCCGATGGAAGTCCCGGCATTGTGAGTACGACGCCTGGCGCCACTGTACGACAAGCGCTCAAGCTTATGGCGCTGCATGACGTTTCGCAGCTGCCAGTGATGGATGGTCCGGTCTGCGTCGGATCGGTGACGGAATCGGCACTCGCTGCTCAAGCGTTAGAGCAGCCCAAGGTGCTCGATGGTTCGGTAAGCGACACGATGGAAGCTCCATTGCCCGTGCTCGATGGCGACATGCCCGTCGATGCGGCCACGAAAATTCTCTCCAAGGCCAACCCCGCAGTGCTCATTCAATCGGGAAGTCGCGTGCTGGGGATCGTCACCCGGTCGGACTTGCTCGCCTATCTGATGGCACGTTAGGCAATGCGCATTACAGTGCTGATGGGTGGCACATCGGCGGAGCGAGATGTGTCAATCGCGTCAGGACTGCGCATCGTCCAGGCGTTGCGCAGCCGTGGTCATGACGTCACGGCATTCGACACGGCGCGCGGCGTCATTGAACGCGAGGACGAAGCACAGGTGGCGGCTGAAGGGATGAAGGTGAAGCCGCCGTCGCTCGAGGATCTCGCCAAAATGGAGCGGACGTCGCTCTCACCGTCGCTTGGAACCGTTCCTGCCGTATGTGACGCGGAAGTCGTCTTCTTGGCGCTGCATGGAGGACAAGGAGAAGACGGCACGATCCAAGCGCTGCTCGATCTCTCTGGTGTTCGCTACACAGGGAGCGGCCACTTGTCGAGCGCGCTCGCGATGGACAAAGACCTGTCGAAACAACTCTTTCGCGCGGCCGGCGTGATGACGGCCGATTGGTTGATGGCGCCGGTGTCGGCCGCGCAAGTGGAACGCGAGCTTGGATTGCCAGTCGTCGTCAAACCATCCAAGCAAGGGTCGACTGTGGGCCTAACGCTGGTTCGAAAGAGCGAGGACCTATTACCTGCGGTGAAAGAAGCGCGGCGCTACGACGACGAGGTCATGATCGAAGCGTACGTTCCGGGGCGCGAGCTCACTGTAAGCGTTCTCGGGGATCAGGCGCTCCCAGTCGGCGAGATCATCCCGAAGCACGAGATCTATGACTACGAGTGCAAGTACACGTCGGGGATGGCCCTCGAGGAGTTTCCCGCAAAGCTTGCGCGGGACGAAGCAGAACGTCTGCAAGCTCTCGCGCTGCGCGCATATCGAGCGCTCAAGTTGAGTGGCTATGGTCGAATCGACTTCCGGAGGCGGGACGATGGCGTTTCGTTCTGCCTCGAAGCGAACACACTGCCCGGAATGACCGAGCTAAGTCTGATGCCTCAAGCGGCTCAAGCGGCGGGCATCTCGTTCTCAGAGCTTTGTGAGCGTATCGTTTACCTCGCTATGTCCGCCGCGGATCGTTCATGAGCACGCCCCCCCCAGTCGCCGCCGCACTCGCCGGCGTCCCGATCGCGCTTCAGCAACATGGAGCGTGGAGCGGGCGGCGACAGTTGTTCATCAAGTTCGCTGGTCCCGCGGAAACTGCGATGATGTACACGGCTGACGCGCTCACGCGTGAAGTGCAGCGCGCGCTAGAACGCAGTCATGTGCACTCTATCTGCATCGCTGGACGTGATGCGCTCGCGAACGACGTATTTCTGGTTGCGAGTCTCCAGCAGCTGAATGCGAAAATCCCTGTGATGCTCGACACGGACGGTCAGCGTCCTGGCGTGATCGAGAAACTGCAGCCGTTCGTGCAGCTGATTCAGATCACTGTTGACACTTCTGTGGAAGAGCCAGCGCTCGAGCGCATTGCAGAATCGCTTCGCGCGTGTGAGAAGCTTGGTCTGGCCGCAGCAGTCGCGATCGCGGGCCGCGACAATGCGAGTGACTCCGATTATTTGCGGATCGTCGAGTCGATAGCCGCGGCGAGCAAACGGGCTGCGATTGTGATGCATCCGAGCCCAGCCGAGGAGCGTAAGCCGCTAGACAGGCGCTGGTCGATGCTTCTCGAGCAGGCCACGATGCGGCAGCCTGACGTTCGTGTTGTACTACGCTTGAACGGGCCGGTTACACCGCGCTAATACCGGCCGGTTCTAGAAGGGTGAGTCGCTCGGAACGTTTGCATCTTCCGCGCGTTCTACATAGATAGCGGCAAGGTTTTGGGACCCAGTATGGCATTTCCACCTACCGACGACCTCGAAGCTCCACGCATCACTCCGGCGGTGCAGTGGCTGATTGCGATCAATGTCGCAGTCTTTTTTTTGCAGCTCACGCTGTTGGGGTCGACGACGGTTCAACAGGCACTCGGCTTCAGTAGCCGTGAGCTCGCCACGTCTTGGTGGACAGTTGTCACGTACATGTTCGTGCACGGTGGGTTTCTGCACCTCGCGCTCAACATGTACACGCTCTACCTGTTTGGTCCGCGAGTAGAACGTGCGTGGAGTGCCGGAGAGTTCACCCGGTACTACATCCTGTGCGGGCTCGGTGGATGGCTCTTCCATCTATTGTTCGCGCGTGACTCGCTGCTCATCGGGGCCTCTGCCGCTGTCTTCGGTGTGATGCTCGCATATGCGATGCGTTGGCCTAACGATGAGGTTTACCTCTTCGGCGTGATGCCGGTGAAGGTGAAGTGGCTCGTCGCGATCATGGCGGTCGCGAACGTGGTCGCTGGCATCCAGGGTGCTGGCGATCAGACTGGGGTCGCGTACCTCGCGCACGTCGGTGGCCTGGCGGCAGGCTGGTTGTATTTGCGCACATCGTCCGCGACGAGCGGCATCGATCGCATTCGCAACCACGTTGCGCAGGCACCGGACTATCCGGACGAGATGCCGCGCGCGGTGCCAAAATCCGCGCCACGTGCGAAAGAAAAGGCCGAGGACATCGATGATGTCATCGCGCGAAGCAAGGCCGCAGCACCGGAGCGGCGGTCACTGCAGACGCGCGAAGCACCTGCGCCATCGCCTGCCGCGCGCACGACGAACACTCTCGACGCAGTTCTCGATAAGATCTCGCGACAGGGGATCGAGAGTTTGACGCGAGATGAGCTCGAAGTTCTGGAAACGGCTTCGCGCAAACTGAGAGACGGGACCTAAGAGGCCAAAGGTCAAAGGCTCAACAAAACCCTTAGAAAAGAAGAGCCCCCTGGAAGTCTCCAGGGGGCGAGTGCCGCCACGCCGTTCTCGCGGCGGCGATAGCCAGTGCGTTACGCACCGGCAGTAATTCCCAAAGTAGGCCGCGGTTCAGATGCTGTCCATACTGACGACCGCCCTGCCTTGAGACAACGATCTGCATTGGCGACAGGTAACGGCGCGGTGCAATCTTGCGTGCATGCCGAAACCTGAATTGCTCGAATCGTTCGCGAATCCGTACCCTGATCGAGATTATGTGATCCAGATGACGTGTGCGGAATTCACGTCACTCTGTCCGGTTGGCGGTATCGAGAGCGATGCCGCTGAATTGCAATTACTTAAGGGTGGCGCTCCCGATTTTGGCACGATCACAATTATGTATGCGCCTGCTGCCGCGTGCGTGGAGCTCAAGAGTCTCAAGCTGTATCTGTGGAGCTACCGCAATGATGGCGTGTTCTATGAGCGCGCGGTGAATCAGATCCTGGATGACGTGAGCGGACTCGTTAGGCCGAAGTGGATGCAGGTAGTCGGTGACTACAACGTGCGCGGCGGTATCAAGTCTGTGATCACGGCATCGCGGGGGAGTCGGCCACCTAACGTCTAACGGCAGGTCTGAGGTCGGAGGTCGGAGGTTGGGGGGTGGTGCGTGGTTGGAACTGGAGTTGGCAGTGAGCAGTTGGCCTCTTACGTTTCCCGGTCCCCTGGCCAGGTAGCTCAGTTGGTAGAGCAGCGGACTGAAAATCCGCGTGTCGGCGGTTCGATCCCGTCCCTGGCCACTTGCCACGCCCGCTCCCTCTGGCGGGCGTTTTTCTTGCCGGTAGGGTGGCGGGCTAGGCTCTGTCGGCCAGCCCGTACCGACTCCTGAACAGGTTCAAGTGATGGCGCTCGTGTCCGGCGATTATGTAGGCTAACGCACGAACGGAGACCGCCTTGCCATCGGCCTGACCAGTGCGCGCGAACGTGTCAGGCGGCAGCCCGCGCAGCAGCGCGACAGTCGCGCCGCGCACGGCTGTGAATTCGGCTAGTACATCACCTAACGAGCGATCGTCGAAATGGCCGGCAGGTGTATACGCGTTTTCGTCGTAGCCGGCCAGCGGCGTGCTATCACCGCGCGCAAAGCGCAGGGCGCGATATGCGAAGATTCGTTCAGTATCGGCCAGGTGTCCTACAACTTCGGTCACGCTCCATTTATCGTCAGCGTAGCGGTACTTCGCCTTTTCAGGTGTCAGCGGCGCCAACATGCCTTGCGTCACACGGTGCTGATCCTCGAGCAACGAAAACAGGTCGCCATCGGGAACGAGATCGATGTATCTGGAGAAGTAAGGGGCGTGCTCATTCGGTTGCGGTCGTGCAATCATTGATTCCTCAGTGCGAGTCCGCGGTCTCGCGCGGGTTCAACGGTGGCGTGCTGTGCACGTGTGATTCGAATTCTTCGTCTAGCTCTCGCCGGCGCTCGCGCCACACGCTGCGCATCGACGCTTCGTCGGCGATGTGCATGTATCCGGGAGAGAATAGTGGCAAGGCGCGCTCTACGACGATGAGAACGACAGCAGCCACGGGATACTTCTGGCCCTCCTGAGCAAACACGCGACGAGTGGCGTCTTCGTAGACATCGTCACTCACGTGTAGCTCCGCGCGGCCGAGAAAGCGATAGCCACGACGAGAGAGCTGATCTACGACGTTGATTTCGATCCAGGGAGAGCGCTCGAGATTGGCGCGGGTCGCAGGGGACGCGATGTCGAGAAAGAACAGGCGCGTGTCGTCCCAGACGCGGATCGTTCCCTTCGGTGAAAGGTTGGGCCGGCCGTCGGGCGTGACAGTCGCCGCAAAGCAAAGATGCGCCGATTGGACAACGGCGCGCATGTCCTCAGTGATGAGAGCCACTGGTGCCACCTAACGTGGAAGTTGACGCTGTGATAGAACGCGCTGTGCGAATGGGGAAGCCGTCGATTAGGGTCACGGCGACGCCACATGCTCGGGCTGCCAATTTCACGTGAATCTGGCCCGTTCGCTATCGCCAGGAATCGAGTACATTAGCAGGCCAGAATGGCTAGAGTGTCCTCGCCCGCTCTTTGGCTCGAACTGGAGCGCGACAGTATCAAGCCGCTGACGCGTCAGATTGCTGACGGTATTCGCAGCGCGATCCTGCGCGGGCGAGTCACACCAGGAAGGCGGCTGGCTGGGGTGCGCGAGTTGGCGACTTCGCTCGGCGTTTCAAGAACCACTGTAGACGCCGCGGTCGCGCAGCTACGGGCAGAAGGATACCTGTACGGCCAGCAGCGGAGTGGGACCTACGTGGTGCAGGGTTTACCCGACCACCTGCTCGCCGTCGAGTCGGCACCAACGGCGCCGGTGGCTCCGGGGCTGGCGCGGCCACCGCGACTGTCAGTGCGCGGCGTGCAGATGGCGTCGCCGCGTGGTGCGGTGCGGCGTACGGATGCGCGTGCGGTGCCATTTGCGTTAGGTGTGCCGGCGCTGGACGCATTTCCGTGGCGGACCTGGGCGCAGCTCAGCGCGCGCTTCTGGCGCCAGCGGCCTTCGGAAACTCTGCTGTACGGCGACGCCGCGGGCTACGCTCCACTGCGAGACGCTGTCGCACGACACGTGGGGCAGGCGCGAGGAATCGAATGCGGCGCTGAGCAGGTGTTCATCGTCGAGGGATCGCAGCAAGGACTCGACCTCGCGACGCGACTCGTCGTCGATCCCGGCGACGAAGTGTGGGTGGAGGATCCGGGATACATGGGCGCACGCGCGGCGATCGAGAGCGCGGGTGCATTGCTCGTTCCCGTGCCTGTGGACGATGACGGACTGGATGTGACAGTCGGGCGCCGGCGCGCACCGACTGCGCGGGCGGCGTACGTGACACCGTCGCATCAATTCCCGTTAGGCGTCACGCTGACCGCGGCGCGACGACTCGCGCTGCTCGAATGGGCCCGCGAAGCGGATGCGTGGATCATCGAGGACGACTACGACAGCGAGTATCGCTACGCGGGCGCACCGCTTCCCTCGTTGCGCGCGCTGGACGTCGATGGGCGCGTCGTCTATGTCGGCACGTTCAGCAAGACACTCTTTCCGGCGCTGCGCATGGGTTACGTGATCGTGCCTGCGCACCTCGTTGACGCATTCCGCGCGGCGCGCGGTGTGTCCGGTCGCCAGGCACCCGGGGTGCAGCAAGCAGTGCTTGCGGCGTTTGTCGAAGGCGGACACTACGAGCGACACATCCGCCGGATGCGCACGCTGTATCAGGAGCGGCGTGCTGCGCTGCTGGATTACGGCCGCTCGCGCATCGGCGAATTGGAGTTCAAGCCGCACGACGGCGGCATGCATGTCCTTGCACGCCTAACGGTGCCGCTCGCGGATCACTCGATTGCCGCTGACGCGATGAGCGCCGGTGTCGAGCTCTCAGCAGTTTCGGCTTACACAGTCACTCACCGCCAGCAAGGACTGCTGTTGGGATTTGCTGGCTTCACGAGTGAACGACTCGCGGAAGCGTGTGATCAGCTCGCACGCGTCATCGAGCGTGCCAGCTCCGCGGCGAGGCGGGTGCAATAGTCTCATGTCACACGTCGTACTCGTTGACTCGGAGGACAGGCCCGTCGGCGTGGAGGAGAAGATACGGGCGCACACGTTAGGCACTCTTCACCGCGCGGTGTCCGTTTTCGCCTTCAACGCGGCCGGGGCGCTGATCGTGCAGCAACGTGCCGTGGACAAGTATCACTCAGGCGGTCTCTGGTCCAATACGGCGTGCACGCACCCGCGAGAAGGAGAATCGGTGATCGCCGCGGCAAGACGCTGCCTCAAAGAGGAACTGGGCGTCGTTGCGAGTCTGCGTCCCGCATTCCGCTTTCGCTATCGCCGCGATGTTCCTCCAGACCTGATCGAGCACGAGTACGACCACGTGTTCAGCGGTCTCATACACGGGCGAGTCGTGCCGGCGCAGGGCGAAGTCGCCGCGTGGCGTGCAGTGCCGCTCAGCGAAATTGCGCGGGAGTTGAACGCGAAACCGGCGTCGTTCACAGAGTGGTTTCGCATCGCCTTGCCGCTCTACCAGGAATGGCAGGAGGGTGGAGGCGAACGATTGGGTAACCCGTTCTTCGAAACTTCCTGAGGGCTCGATCGACGATGTCGTTCCTCACACTGTGGTTTGCCGTTGCTCTGTTGAGTGGAGAAGTGCGGGATGCGGTGACGCGGGCGCCGATTGCGGGGGCGTCCATCATGGCTGTCGGCACTTCGGCGATAGCAATGACCGACAGCAGCGGACGGTTTCGGCTGGAGGCGCCTAACGGGACACGCATCCGCGTCGTTCGAATGGGCTACGTGAGCGTCGAATTCGTGCCGCAACAGGACAGCGGCATGCGAGTGTTTCTCACGCCAGTCACGCGCGCGCTGGAGAAGGTGACGATCACCGCAATTCGTGGAGCCGCTGATGCGAGCGGCATGAACGGCGCCGCGCCGATCACTCAAGCCACGATTTCAGCGCGCGAGCTGGAGCAACGCTACAGCGGCCAGGAAATCCCTCTGCTGCTCAGCGCGACACCGGGGATCACCGCCTATTCTGATGGCGGAGCGTACAGCAACTATACGTACTTCAGGATCCGAGGGGTCGACCAGACGCGGATCAACATCACGCTGGACGGGATTCCGCTGAATGACGCGGAGGATCAGGGCGTCTTCTTCTCCAATTTCCCT
>DATBKN010000183.1:0-4162 GCA_036555845.1 Gemmatimonadaceae bacterium
CCGACCGTTCTCGGAGCTGACCCAGCGAGTGATGCGCGGGCCGTCACCGTGGAGCGTGGGCGAACGGGAGTTATTCGCCGCCTTCGTTTCGCGCCTCAACCAGTGTGTCTTTTGAACAAACGCGCACTCCGCGGTCGCGGAGGCGGCGTTCGGGAATACGACTCCGAGGGCTGTCATCGCTGACTACAAGACCGCTCGGATCAGCGAGCAGCTCCGCGCGATGCTCAGACTCCTGGAGCGTTTCACGCTGGAGCCAGATCAGCTGACTGCCGAAGACGTTCGTGCCGTGCTCGACACCGGGGTCACGCGCGAGGCGATTCGCGACGCGTTTTATGTCGCGTTTCTGTTCAACACGTATGACAGGCTCGCCGATACGTTAGGCTGGGAACTTCCCGATGCACGCTATTACCCAAAAGCCGGAAGGTTCCTGCTGACAAAAGGGTACCTTTAGGCCGACCGCGATTCGTTAGGCCGGCGCGGCCTGTGAGCGTCGATCAAAGCTTCCGCCGCTGACACCAGGTGGGCCGCGGGGCTGCGCCGCCTGAACATGCGGGCCGCTACCCACGCACCGTCCATCAACATCAACAGCTCATCGGCGAGCCCGGCCGCATCGCGCACCCGCGCGTCGCGGGCGAGTCGGGCAAACGTCGAGCGGACGTCGCGCTTATGTCGCACGGCGACGGCGTGCGCGGGGTGCAGCGGATCCGGAAACTCCGCGGCCGAAACCTGAAACGTGCAGCCGATGCAGGCCGGGCTTTGCGCCAATCGCTCGAGTGCGCGAAAGACGGCGAGCAGCTTGTCGAGTGGCCGGTCGGCGCTGTCGAGGGCGCGCTCGAACCAGGCGCAGAATGAGTCGTCGGACTGCGCCAGATACGCGACGATCAGGGCGTCCTTCGAAGGGAAATGACGGTAGAGCGTCATCTTCGCGACGCCGGACGTGGCCACGATTTCGTCGATGCCGACGGCATGGAAGCCACGTTCATAGAACAAGCGGCTGGCGGTCTCAAGCACGCGCTCGCGCGCTCCGGTGCGCCTGCGTTGGCTCCTCATCGCGGTTGACACGATACAGACCTGTCTAGTATTGTCGCAAGACAAGACAGATCTGTATCGCCAGGGCCTCTGCATCAGAGCACTATGAGAATCGGTATTATCGGATCCGGCGTCGTTGGCCAGACCCTCGGAGCAAAACTCGCCGAACGCGGTGAAGACGTCGTCCTCGGAACCCGCTCGCCGGGGCAGCTCGATGAAAAACGTGGCCTGGGCAATTCGTTAGGCGACTGGCTTCAGCAAACGAAGGGACGCGCGCGAATCGCTACGTTCGCCGAGGCCGCCGCTCATGGCGAGTGCGTCATCAACGCGACAGCTGGGACTGGATCGCTCGACGCCCTGAAAGCCGCTGGCGCGCAGAACCTCGACGGCAAGATTCTGCTCGATATCTCCAATCCGCTCGATTTCTCGCGCGGCATGCCACCGTCGCTCACGGTCGTCAATACCGATTCGCTCGGCGAACAGATACAGCGCGCGTTCCCTAACGCGAAGGTCGTCAAGACGCTCAACACCATGACCGCCCGAGTCATGGTCGAGCCCGGCCTTGTGGCCAACGGGGAGCATCACGTGTTCGTCAGCGGGAACGATGCGGACGCCAGGAAGCGCGTCGCGCAGCTCCTGGAACAGTGGTTCGGCTGGCGCAGCGTGATCGATCTCGGTGACATCACGACGGCTCGTGGCACCGAGATGTGGTTACCGCTCTGGCTTCGCATCTGGGGCGCGATCGGCACGCCGATGTTCAACCTCAAAATCGCCCGGTAGCACATGCGCACACGCCAGCTGGGCGCCCACGGTCCAGCCGTTTCAGCGATCGGGCTTGGCTGCATGGGGATGTCTGACTTGTATGGCCCAGCCGATGACGTCGAGAGTGTTGCGACGATCGCCGCTGCTCTCGACGCAGGCATTACCCTGCTCGACACGGGGGACTACTACGGCATGGGGCATAACGAGTTGCTGTTGCGCGACGCACTGCGCGGCCGAGCCCGCGACCAGGTCATTGTGAGCGTCAAGTTCGGTGCGCTGCGAGATGCCGCTGGGAACTGGCTTGGCTTCGATGGCAGGCCCGCTGCGGTCAAGTCGTTTCTTGCCTACACGCTTCGCCGCATTGGCAGCGACTATATCGACATCTATCGACCCGGCCGCCTGGATCCTGTGGTGCCCATCGAAGAAACGGTGGGAGCAATTTCCGAGTTGATCAAAGCTGGATATGTCCGCCACGCTGGCTTGTCCGAAGTCGGCGGCGAGACTGTGCGACGCGCGCACGCTGTGCATCCCATTTCCGACTTGCAGATCGAGTATTCGCTGATCTCGCGTGGGGTCGAACGCGGCATCCTCGAGACATGCCGCGAGCTCGGCGTCGGCATCACGGCGTACGGGGTCTTGTCGCGAGGCCTGCTGAGTGGCCATTGGTCCAAGCAGCGGGACCTGTCGCGCAGCGATTTTCGGAGCCACGCGCCGCGCTTTCGCGGCGAGAACCTGGACCGCAACCTCGCTCTGGTCGAGACGCTGCGCCGCATCGCAACCGGGCGCGGAGCAACGGTCGCTCAGCTCGCTATCGCGTGGGTGCTCTCGCGCGGCGACGATGTCGTTCCACTCGTCGGCGCTCGGCGTCGCGGCGCACTCGGGGAGGCGTTAGGCAGCATCGATCTCCAGCTCTCGGCTGCCGATCTCGCGGAGATCGAACGGGCCGTGCCGCCTGGGGCGGCAGCCGGCGAGCGTTACCCCGCGGCTGTCCTGGCCAGTATGGATAGTGAACGATAGGTGCGAGGCCAAACGCGCCGCGCGCTATTCGTTCTTGAGTGCGACAGTCGGATCCACACGCATTGCCCGCCAGGCCGGGCCTAGCGTAGCCAGGAGCGCAGCGACGAGCAGCGCCGCCCCCACCACGACAAACACGAGTGGGTCGCGCGCCTTCTGGGCAAAGAGCAGCGGCTCGATCCACTTCCCTGCCCAGAGCGCGATGGCGCCGCCGATGACGATCCCCGTCACGGCAAACGCCACACCCTGCCCCACGACCATTTGCATCACGTCGCGCACGCTCGCGCCTAACGCCATGCGCACCCCCAGCTCATGGCTCCGTTGCGCGACGGCATACGCGATGACGCTGTAGAGACCGATCGCTGCGAGCCCAAGCGCCAGCACGCCGAACGCGACGAACATCTTCGCCCCGAATTCCCATGACCGCTGTCTCGGAGCGACGAGCTCACGCAGCGCCCACGCGCGCGCGAACGAGCTCCCCGGCATCTCTTGCAGCAAGCGGCGGCGCAAGATGTCCACGTAATCCTGGCCGCGCCCGTTCACACGTACAAGCACGCTGTGGATGTCGCCGCCAAAGATCGCGCGGTACTGCTCCCAGGGCACGTAGTACCAGTTCTCCGAGGGGTTTTCGATGCTACTCCCCCGCATGTTCTCGGCAACGCCAATGACTGTCATGTACGGATTGCGTGACTCACCGATGCGCAGCTGCCTGCCTAACGGATCCTCGCCAGGCCAGAGTCGCTCGGCCATCACCTGATTCACGACGATGACAGGCGGTGTGTTGGCGCGATCGTCGGCGTTGAATGGACGGCCGCGCAGAATGCGTGTGCCAGTCGTCTCGAAGTAGCGCGGGTTTCCCGCCTGGAGCATGTAGCGCTGCCCGCGGCGGATGCGTGCCGTGTCGGCGCCAGGAAAGGACGGGAACCCGCGACCTTCGTTTCCACCAAATGGAATAGAGGCGGCGAGAGTTGCGCTGTGCACGCCCGGTGTCGAAGTCGCGGCGCCTAACAGCCGTGCGCCGAGTGCATCTTCTTCCGCCGGCGTGAGCCGAGCGCGCATCCGCCCCTGCACAACGACGAGCGGTTCCACGTCGTAGCCAAGTCGCGTCGAGCGCACGTTGTTCAGCGAGCGTACGAAGAGGCCAGCGCCGACGAGGAGCACGACTGATAACGCGCCTTGAAAAAGAAGCAGCGCTGTCCGGGCTCGCGATCGTCTGTATGTCCCCTCGCGCACTCCAGCCTTGAGTGAGCCGGCGACGTCATGCCGCCTCGCTGCCAGCGCCGGCGCCAGACCGGTGAGCACTGCTACCACGAGAGTGACGCCGGCGGCGAAGACGAGCGTGCGCGCGTCGCGGCCG
>DATBKN010000184.1:0-13541 GCA_036555845.1 Gemmatimonadaceae bacterium
GACACCGTCATCATGCTCGCAGACGGGACCGAAGCCTGGCCGCCCATTCCTTGTTATGTGCACATCTACGTGCGCGACGTGGACAAGACGTACAAGAAGGCGATGGAAGCGGGCGCCACTTCCGTGCAGGAGCCGGTCAAGAAAGAGGATGCCGACAAGCGCGGCGGCGTCAAGGACGCGGGTGGCACCACGTGGTGGATCGCGACCAAGGTCGAGTAGCTCTCGTGGCACGTTAGGCATTCGCCTTCAGCATGCCGTCGCACGAGTACTCGCCAGCGTGGTACTCGACCTTCCTGGACACGATTCCGATCGGGCAGACGGAGCGCGAGGTCGCGTTCATCTCGCGCCAGATGCCGCTGGAATCGCACGGCAAGGTCCTCGACGTCTGCTGCGGACCGGGACGGCACGCGAACAGGCTCGCCAGAGCAGGCTATCGCGTCGTCGGCATCGATAACAACGCGGCAGCAATCGAACGCGCGCGCGCGGCGGCACCCGAGGCGGCGACATACCGAGTCGGCGATATGCGCAACCTGGAAGTGCTAGGCGAACGCTTCGACGCGGTGACCAACCTGTGGGCGAGCTTCGGCTACTTCGACGACGCCACCAATGAAGCTGTACTGCGTCAGATCGCCGGCGTGCTTCGGCCGGGCGGTCGGGCTCTGATCGATCTCTACAATCGTGAGCATATGCTCTCGCTGCCCGCGAGCGAGATGACCAGTCGCGACGGGATGACCGTCACGACCGAGCGTTTCTGGACAGGCAACCGCCTCCGCGTGCGGCTCGCGTACTCGTCGGGTGCGAGTGACGAGTTCGAGTGGCGCTTGTATACCGCGGACGAGCTTTCAGAACTGTGTTCGCTTGCAGGACTGACTCCCGTGCTGACCTGCGCCTGGTTCACGGAAACGTTGCCGGCCTCCGCCGAGCACGCGCGAATGCAGCTCGTGCTCGAACGCAGCGACGCGCAGTAGTGCGCCGAGTTCTCGTAATCGGTGCCGGTGGGTCCGGCAAGACGACATTCGCTCGAGCGCTCGCGGCCCAGAGGAACCTGCCGCTCATCCACCTGGATGCGTTGTACTGGAGTGCGGGCTGGACGCCGACACCTAACGAGGAGTGGGACCGGATCGTCGCGGAACTGATCGCACGCGATACGTGGGTGATGGACGGCAACTACGGGCGCACGCTGGCCCCTCGTCTTGCCGCGTGCGATTGCGTGATCTTCCTCGATTTCTCTCGCTACGTCTGCCTCTGGCGGGTGTTCAGGCGCTGGCTCGCATATCGCGGTCGTTCGCGTCCGGATCTCGCGGAAGGATGTCCAGAGAGCCTAACGTGGGAATTCATCTGGTGGATCTGGACGTACCCAAGGCGCCGGCGCCCGGAGATCCTGCGGCGCCTGGCGGAGCTTCCGAAGAGCACGCGTGTCGTCATTCTGCGGAGCCGAGAGGCGGTACGTCGGTACCTGCAGCAGGCGAATCGACACAGCGCGTAAGGGTGTCGCACCCGAGCCGGGTGTCGCATACAGTAGAAGCACTCGAGGCGAGTCATGCGAAAACTCTCACAGGCTTCCCGCACGCTCGTACTGCTCCTGGCCGTCGTGGCCGTGAGCGCGACGTGTTATCTGGACAATGCAGTCGTCACTGTTGGCGGCAAGCTCTCGGTGGGGACGTGGGGCGGCGAGAACGCCGGTCTCATCGTCAATGATACGATCGCCCACGTTCACGTCGCTTGCACGCTAGGCAACTTCCCGGCGCCCGTGACGGTTGACGAGAATGGCCGATTCGACGTGACCGGGAGCTACGTGCTGCGAGCGTACCCGGTATTCGTCGGTCCGTATCATCCCGCGCAGTTCGCCGGACAGATCGCGGGTAATCGCCTAACGCTGACAGTGACTGTCAGCGACACTGTCGAGAATAAGACAGTCACGGTCGGTCCGGTGACCGTGACGTTCAAGCAAGAACCGCGCATGGGCCCGTGCCCGATATGCAGAAAGCCAGGAGACATGGCGCCGGGGAAAACCGCGCCGTAGACTTGGCGACAAGAACGGTTTACGCACCGAGTTCGGGAGGTGGAGGATGCGACAACATCTGGGACGAGTAACGGCCAGGGGCCGCTTGCAAAGCACGGCGATCGCGGTCTGCGTGGCAGGCATGACCGCTGCGTGCGGCATTACAGGCCATGAAATCGTTCAGAACCGAGTCGTCGTGGCTGCGGGCTCCACAGCCAACGTCACGGTGAGCTGTCCGGCGGGGAAGAAGGTGCTCGGTGGTGGGTTCAACATCGAGACGCCGGATGACGTGAAGGTCTTTGCCTCCGATCCGAGCGACGGCCAGGGCAATCTCATAAGCACCGGCTGGCATGTGATGGTGAGGAACGCTGGTACGGCTGGGCGTCAAACCACGGCAATCGCGATCTGCGCCGACGCGAAATAACCGGTTCCACAAAACCTCGACGGCCTAACGAATATTGCGCTGACGATATGCAGCGCGGCAAATTGATTCCCTGTTGTTGCTCTCACGACCCATGCGGAGCCCTGCCATGAAGCGATCATCCTGCGCAGTCCTCCTTCTCGGCCTTTCTGGCCTTGTGGCGTGCACACCGGCGGTGCCGCCGCCACCGGCCAAGCCTGACGCCGCCGCCGTTCGCTCCGAGATCGAAGGGGTGATGTCGCAGATGATTCCTGCGCTGTCGGCCAAGGACGGTGCGACGTTCGCGACATTCTTTACCGAGGATGCGACGTGGATCCTGCCGGATGCGACGACACTGGTTGGCCGCACCGCAATTGAGAACGGTGCAAAGACGTTCACGGCGTCGTTCGACGCCGCGACGCTCGACCCGGCGACGATCGACAAACTCATCGTGGTGAGTGACAGCGAAGCCGTGACGTTTTCACACGGATCGCTCACGATCACGCCGAAAGGGAAGAAGACGACGGAAAAGCACAACAACCCCTTCGCGGACTACTGGATCAAGGGCGCCGACGGCAAGTGGCGCATCGCGTATGAAGTGAACGCGGAAGGCGTCGTGCCCGATACGACGAAGAAGTAGTTTCGGCGGCCAGGTCAGCGCCCGATATCTTCGTTCCAAAGCTCGAGGTGTTCTCGGATGAACTCCTCCATGAGCTGACGGCACGTCGTATCATCAACGACCACTAGCTCCACACCGCGCGATCGCACGTAATCCTCCGGTCCACGGAACGTGCGGTTTTCGCCAACGATCACGCGCGGGATTCCATACAGCAGCACAGTCCCGCTGCACATGTCGCACGGTGAGAGCGTCGAATACAGCGTCGCTCGACGATACTCCGACGCCGACAGCCTGCCGGCGTTCTCGAGACAATCCATCTCGGCGTGAAGTACGGCGCTCCCCTTCTGCACGCGCTGGTTATGCCCGCGGCCCACGATCTGTCCGTCGATTACGAGGACGGAACCAATCGGTATGCCGCCTTCGTCGCGGCCGCGCCTGGCCTCTTCTATCGCCGCCTGCAGAAACTCATCCATGAGCCTTTCGGTGTGTCGTACTCAGGACTCGGCTCACCAGGCGCCTAACGAGCGCTGCCATTGGGAATGTCCGGAACGTCAGTGTCGGACCTTCCCTCCCGCAATGCTTCCCTCGCGCGCCGAGCAAGGTGAGCGTAATCCTCCCGGATACGATCGAGCTCGAGCTGCTCGAGCTCTTCGAGGTCGAGCAGCGCGTTATGCGCCCCTGAAGTCGCGCGCAGCAATTCATCCAGCTTCACCTGCACGGCCTCGGCGTCACGGTACTGCGTGTTTTGAATGAGAAAGACCATCAAGAACGTGATGATCGTCGTTCCTGTGTTGATCACGAGCTGCCACGTGTCACTGAAGCCGAACAGCGGTCCGGTTATCAGCCATACGAGCACAACACCCACAGCGAGCATGAAGGTCGCCGGTCGCCCAGCCGCGCGAGATGTGACTTTGGCGAAACGAGAGAACCACGACTGCGACTGGATCAATGACATGGGTACAGGTCCTGTAGTCGGATGCGACCTAACGCTAACGCAAGTCGCAAGCCGTCGGTGTCAGACGGCAGTCGCGCTGCGACTCAGGCGACGTCGGTGACCTGCGCCAGGTTCCCAAGCTCATTGCGCACGCCCTCGGCTACACGATCTGCCAGCGCCATGATCGTTAGGTACGGATTGATCTCCAGGGAATCGGGGAAGAGCGAGGCGTCAGCGACGCGCAGCCACGGAAACCCGGCGATGCGACCGCGAGAATCAGTGACGCTCGTGCCGCCACGCCCCATGCCACAGCCCCCCATCAAATGCGCGGCCGAGATCGAAACGCGCCCCGGGAGAAAATGTTCTTCGGTGATGAGATCGTCCACGCGGTAGGAGTCACGGCGATCGATCGCCGGCGGGTTGGCTTCAGGCGCGTGTACACGCAGCGCTCCGGCCGCGAAGAAAATGCGCGCCGCCGCGCGCGTCGCCGCGACGAATGACTTTACAACGGGAGGCGTGAACGAATAGTGCACGACAGGCTTGCCAGCCCTGTCCACCGTCACACGATTCTGCGGAACGGCGCCGTCGCATGCGAGCACGAGAATCATCTGCAAACGCGGGAAGCGCCGCATGAAGCGCGCGTGTTCCTCGCCAAAGCCCGTTAGGTTCTTGGCGGTCACGAACGGGAAGTACATGCACGTCTCGAGCACGAATCCTTCGTCGGCCGCTCGATCCAGGAAGTAGCTCTTCGGATGCCCGACGTCGTTCGTTATGGGCCGGTCATGCTCGGCGACGAGAATGTGCGCGGGATGACAAGTGAAGCCGCGCCCGACGTCGTTGATGCGCGATGTGACGCTGGAACGCAGAAGCAGAGCGGGCGTGCCGATCGCGCCGGCCGCAAGCACGATCGTGCGGGCCTTCACGCGATACTCTCCAGGGGCCCACGACGACGGCAGCCCTTTCCTCCCTGCGACCTTCTCCGTCACGCGCACTATCGCGGCACGCTCTTCGAGCCGAGTGACCTCGGCGCGCGTGACGACTTCGACTCCCTGAGACTCCGCGTTAGGCAGCTGCACGCGGTTCGTCCCCATCTTGGCGGCGTTGGGACAACCAAGGTTACAGAGGCTGGAGCCCTTGCAGCCGCTGAGGTTGAGCGGGAACTGTTCGGCGTGAAAGCCGGCGCGTGCACAGCCTTCGGCGAAGAGCTTGTTGTTCTCGTTGATCAAGACGCGTGGCAAGTAGTGCACCGAATTCTGTGTCATGTACTTCTGCGATCGTCGCTCGACGTCGCCGAATTCGAGCCCAGGCACACTCCAGCGTCGGATCACACGCGCCGGCGCGACCAGTGAGGTTCCCGTGTACACAACCGTCGAGCCGCCGTACTGACGGCCAAATGCGAGCGTCATGGAGCCGTCCGCTGTGAGAACGCCGCCGCCCTCCTCATACAGCTCAGACGACATCTCCAGCTCGCGCCCGGTGAACTCGTGATCCTCGAGCTTGGGTCCTTGCTCGAGGACGACGACGCGCTTGCCATCCCTAACGAGCGGCGCAAGCTCCTGCGCCACGGTCCCGCCGCCCGCGCCGGAGCCGATGATCACAACGTCGTACTCGCGCTCGATCATGCCGGCGGGCGCTTGTACACGATCCCGACGTCCTGCGGGGTCGCCGACGGCCGCTCGCGCCGCGCTTCAGGACGCGCGCTCCAGCCATCGCGGTGCGCCTGGTAGCCGATGAACAGTGCGACGTCCGGCCGCGTGTAGTAGCCGAGAAAGACGAGGGTCCGCAGCCCCCACATGCCACGCCGCAAGAGCGGGACGCGATGCCGCTCGATCAGTTCGAGCAATTCCATGCGCTTGACGGCGTCGAGCTTCGTTAGGCGCCGACCGTAGCGCAGCCGCGACCACCAATCGAGCAAGCGCACGAACGACACGAGCTGCCGCCGCATCGCCTGCGGACGGTCTGCCAGCGCGCGTTCGATTTCGGACTCGATCTCCGACCACTCCTTCGCATCGGCGCTGCTCAGCTCCGGCACGACCGACATCGCGATGGCGCGAAATGTCGGTCTAACGGGCTCCAGAGTGGCGGCCGGGGTGGCTGCAGCGGACGACATGCGGCTGGGGAGGTGGTGCCTATATCAAGCGGTGATGAAAGGCTCGAACGAGACCAGAACTGTGCGATCGAACGCCGCCGATTATCCCACCGCCCCCAACATGATAGCGTCCTGCGCAATACCCCTGACTTCAACCGGCTCGGGTTGCCGAATGACGCTTTGGCGTGCACGTTCTGCCGACAGTGTCGGAACACGAGCACAATTTTCGCGCGCTGACGCAGCGGCACGGCACCTTCGCGGCGGTACTGACCGCCCTTATGATCGTGCTGTACTTCGGCTTCGTCCTGCTCATCGCGTACAACAAGCCGCTCATGGCGCGCCTGATCACCCGCGGCCTCAGCGTCGGGATCCTGCTCGGCGCGCTGGTGATCGTCTGTTCCTGGCTGCTCACCTGGGTTTATGTACGCTGGGCGAACACGCACTACGACAACGCTGTTGACAAACTCAATCGTTAGGTGCCGGCCGTGCTAGTTGCCATGCTGCTGCAGGCCGCCGCCGCTCCGGCTCCCGCGCAGCAAACGCGCATTGACGAGCCGAACGCGGTCGCGATGGCGTTCTTCTTCGTCTTCATCGCGGTCACGTTAGGCATCACCTATTGGGCAGCGCGGCGCACGCGCACGACCGAAGAGTTCTACGCGGCCGGGCGCACGATCACCGCCGGACAAAACGGCTTCGCGCTCGCCGGCGACTATATGAGCGCCGCATCATTCCTCGGTATCGCGGGTCTCGTTTCGACGACGGGCTTCGATGGACTCATCTACTCGACTGGCTGGCTGGTCGGCTGGCCCGTTGTGCTTTTTCTCATCGCGGAACCGCTCCGGAATCTCGGGAAGTACACGTTCGCTGACGTCGTTGCCGCACGTCTGCGCCAGACGCCTGTGCGAATCGCAGCCGCGATCGGCACGCTGGCGACAGTGATCTTCTACTTGATCGCGCAGATGGTCGGAGCGGGCGGACTGATCCGCCTGATGTTCGGGCTGAGCTATGAAACGGCGGTCATCATCGTCGGCGCGGCGATGATGGCGTATGTGCTCTTCGGCGGGATGATCGCGACGACGTGGGTGCAGATCGTGAAGGCGGGCCTGCTGTTAGGCGGTGCGGCGCTGCTCGCTGTGCTCGTTCTCGCCAAGTTCGGCATGAATCCCGTGCGGCTCTTTGCAGCGGCGGCGGAAAAGTTCGGCGATGGCGTGCTCGCACCAGGCCGCCTCGTTACGACGCCGCTGGACACGATCTCGCTCGGTATGGCCCTCATGTTCGGCACGGCAGGACTGCCGCACATCCTCATGCGCTTTTACACCGTGCCGGACGCGCGGACGGCGCGGAAGTCCGTGTTCTACGCGACTGGTCTCATCGGCGGATTCTATTTGTTGACATTCGTTTTGGGCTTCGGCGCGATGGTGCTCGTGGGGCCCGAAACGATCACGGGGGTCGATCGCGGCGGGAACATGGCTGCGCCGCTGCTCGCCGAAGCGTTAGGCGGAACGCCTTTCCTCGGCTTCATCGCTGCGGTCGCGTTTGCAACGATTCTGGCTGTGGTGGCTGGACTGACGCTCTCCGGCGCAGCGGCGTTGTCACACGATCTCTGGGTGAACGTCGCTCGCGCCGGCACCGCAACCGCGAACGAACAATTGCGTGTCGCAAGAGCAGCGACGGTCGTGTTAGGCATCGTCGCCATCATCCTCGGCATCAGCTTCAAAGGACAGAACGTTGCGTTCATGGTTGGCCTCGCGTTCGCGATCGCGGCCAGCGCGAACTTCCCGGCACTGGTGCTCTCGATCTTCTGGCGTCGCTCGACAACGCAAGGCGTCGTGGCAAGCATGCTCGTCGGGACGCTGACGACTCTCTCGCTCATCTGGCTCTCGCCAACGATTCAGGTCGAGATCCTCAATGCACCGAGTGCCGTGTTTCCGCTCAAGAATCCGGCGCTCATCACGATCCCGTTGTCGTTTCTCACCGGCATCGTGGTCTCACTGCTGACGTCGGACGCGGAGTCGCTCGCTGGATATGAACGCGTCGAGCGTCAGATGCACCTGGGCCATTCGACCTCCGCGTAGATCATTGGGGTCCGATTCGATTGAACAAACGCGATGACCTTGAAGGGGCCGTCTCGGCAACACGTTCAATCGAGTCTGACCCCATTGATCTGTTCGCCCGGCTCGCCCGCCTGGCGCGCGAGTTTCGCGCCTCGGTCCGCGAGCGATCGCCACTGCCGGTTTCGAATTTCCCGGCCGGCATTGAGCTCAGGGCGAACTACAACTTTTCGACGACGCACCATGCTTTAGACCAGGTTGTCGACGACGTCGCGCGCTGGATGGAAAGCGGCACGTTGCAGGTCACTCATCCGCGCTACTTCGGCCTCTTCAATCCAAGCGTTCACGCATCGTCGATAGTCGCCGACGCGCTCGTCGCGCTGTACAACCCGCAAGTCGGCGGCTGGTCGCACGCACCGGCAGCGAACGAGATCGAACAGTGGACGCTGCGTGCGCTCGGAGAAACGTTAGGCTGGCAAGGCGACTTTGCCACACACTTCACGAGCGGAGGCAGCGAAGCGAATCACACGGCGGTTCTTGCGGCGCTCGCCGATCGCGCACCGGGCTACACGAGTGGCGGAACCGCGGCGCTCACGAGGCCACCGCGGATCTACGTCTCAGACGAGAGCCATCACTCGTTCGTGAAGATCGTACGCGCTTGTGGCCTTGGCGAACAAGCTCTAGCGCATGCTGCGACCGACTCTTCATACCGCATGCGGCCGGACGCGTTGCTCGCGGAGATCGAGCGTGACGAAGCGTTAGGCTTCTCGCCGTTGATGGTCGTCGCCACGGCAGGCACGACGGGCAGCGGCGCGATCGATCCCATTCCCGAGATCGCGGAAATCGCGTCCGAGCGCAACATATGGTTGCACGTCGACGCCGCATGGGGCGGAAGCGCAGCGCTGGTGCCGCGACTCAAGCCGTATCTTGCCGGCATCGAGCTGGCCGATTCCGTGACGTGGGACGCGCACAAATGGCTCTCTGTCTCGATGGGCGCAGGGATGTTCTTCTGCAAACATCGACAGGCGCTCAAGGCGATGTTCGAGATTTTGACGGGCTACGTTCCGCCCACGGTGGAAGGTGGCGTCGATCTATACAAAGAATCACTGCAGTGGTCGCGCCGGTTCATCGGCCTCAAGCTCTTCTTCGCGCTCGCGGAGCACGGCATGGAGGGGCTCGGACGCATCGTGGAACGACAGGCGAACATCGCGGACAAGTTGCGCGAGCGCCTGCACGCCGCGCAGTGGCGCGTGGTGAACGACTCGGTGCTGCCGCTGGTCTGCTTCACGCACGACGCGATCGACGGAGCGCGCCTAACGACGCAGCAGGTCGTCGAGCGCGTGCTGGCCCGCGGGCGCTGCTGGATCTCTCACGTGACCCTGCCGCATGAAAAGGCTGCGCTGCGAGCCTGTATTACGAGCTTCGATTCAACGGAAGAAGACCTGGATATCCTCATGCAGGATCTCCGGTCGTGCGTCACATAATTCAGCAGCTCGCGAGACGCCTGACCGCCCGCGCGCCAGCGCCGAAACACGCCGATGGTATCACAAAAGTCGCACCCGATAACGCGATAGGCGCACGGCGTGACAGCGGCAGATGACCTTCCATCGTCAATCGATAGGCAGGTTCACCGATCCAATCGCGCTCCATGGGCATCGCCCTCGGCATCATCCTCGCACTCTTCGTTTTCCCGTACATCGCGGGACCGCTCTTGCTGTGGTTCAGCGGATCACGCATTCCGCCGACTCAGCTCGATGAGGCCGATCCCTCGATTGCGCTCCCGCAGAGCGCAGAATCTCACTTCTGGAAAACGACACACTTCTTTTCGGCGAACGGCTTCGAACAGATTGGCGCTCGCGTTCGGGAGAGTGCGCGAAATGGACTGTCCAGCTTCAAGCAGCTGTGGCGTCACGCCGAAACCGGTGAAGTAGCTCTCGTCGGAGCCTTTCATAAGGAAGACGATCCCTCGTTCGCCAACACCTTCGTGGCGTTCATGCACGATCGAAGCGGCGCAATGGTGACGACGAGCAACTTCAACGCAGGCGCTCGCACGCTGCTCGATCCGCCATTCACGTCACGCGTCACAGTTCCGACACAAGACGTGAGCGAGCTGCGCGCGCTGCATCGCGGACACGTCGCCGTCTACGGACCGAATATCGCTCGCCCGCTTCGCGTTAGGGATTGCATGACGCTGTGCAAGCAGCTCGAAGAAGCGACGCGCGCAGTCGCGCTGTCACAGAAACGCTTTCGCGTCGAAGGCGATTCGCTGCGCGTGACATTCTACGGGGCGATTTTCGGAATCTGGATCAACCTCTGGCCGTTCAAGTCAAAGTACGAACGCCGCGAGAAGATCATGCTCGAACGCGTAATGGCAGCCGGCGTCGCGTCAGGCGCGCTGACTGCGGGACGTCGCGCGGCCTAAGTCCCTGCGCCGAGAGCAGATGGGGGTCCCTGCTCTGCAATCGATTGCGCAAGAATTTCGCTGCGGCGCAAAGTGGATGAGGACTGGAACGCAAGTAATCTCGTAGCGACCCGGGTGCGGGTTATAATCCGCGCCTATGGCTGTCGACCGAGAAAAGATCCCCTACCTCCCCGAGCGCATAGAAGGTCTCGCCCAACTCGCCACCAACCTGGTTTGGAGCTGGAGCCGTTACGCCCGGCGGCTCTTCGCGGCGATCGACGAACCACTCTGGCACCTCACGCGACACAACCCCATCGCGCTGCTTCGGCGGGTAACGCCGAGCCGACTCGCCGAGTGCGCACGGGATCCCCGCTTCCTCGAGATTTACGACGAAGCGATGGCCGAGCTGGCGCGCGAAATGGATCGATCGGGGCACTGGTTCGCGCAGGGTTATCCCGATCTACTCACGCGTCCCGTCGCGTACTTCTGCGCCGAATTCGGACTGCACAACTCCGTACCGATCTACTCCGGTGGACTCGGCGTGCTCGCTGGAGATCACTGCAAAGCATCCGCTGATCTCGGCGTGCCGCTCGTTGGAATCGGTCTGCTGTACACCCAGGGCTACTTCGATCAGCAACTGCGTCTGGACGGATGGCAGGAAGACAGCGCCGAGCAGTTCGAGATGGCCAACACCCCCCTGACGCCGGTGGCCGCGCCCGAAGGACGGGTATTCCTAACGAGGGTAAGCACGTTCGGACGCGACGTGCACGTGGCCGCGTGGCGCATGGATGTCGGTAGCGTTCCGGTTTTCCTTCTCGATACCAATCTCGAGATAAATCACGCCGACGATCGCGCCCTCACGAGCAAACTCTACGCTGGCGGTCCTGACGTTAGGCTGCGGCAGGAATGGATCCTCGGCGTCGGCGGTGTGCGAGTGCTACGCGCGATCGGCATCGACCCCGCCGCATGGCACGCCAACGAAGGGCATGCGGCCTTCATGATGCTGGAGCGTGTTCGCGAACTGACGGCTGCCGGTCTCACGTTCAACGCGGCCGTAGCGACAGTGCGGGCGGCAACGGTTTTCACGACACACACACCGGTCCCTGCAGGACACGACAGCTTCTCGTTCGAACAAGTCGAGAAATGCGCGGGACCCGATTGGATGAACATCGGCGGCGGCGCGACGACCGACGACGTTCTGCGGCTGGGGATGCATCCTGCCGATCAGAATCACACGTTCCACATGACGTGCGCGGCGCTGCGTCTCGCGCGGCACGTGAACGGCGTGGCCAAGCGCCACGGTGAAGTGTCGCGTCAGATCTGGCAACCGTTGTGGCCCGACCGCCAACCCGACAAGGTGCCGATCGGCCACATAACGAACGGAGTGCATCTGGCTACCTGGATGTCGCGCGAGATCATGTCGTTACTCGACGCACAGTTGGGTGAGACGTGGCTTTCGCAGATTGACGATCCTTCGATCTGGGAACGCGTGCTCGCGCTCGACGATGCCACGCTGTGGCATATCCGGCAGGCGGCGAAGGTGTCTCTCTTCAACTTCGTGCGCGAAGACGCACGGCGGCGCTGGGTACGGACATGGAAAGAGGCAACGCACGTTGTAGGTGCCGGAACGCTGCTCACGCCCGACGCCCTAACGATCGGTTTTGCGCGCCGCTTCGCTACGTACAAGCGCGCCGATCTCGTTTTCCGCGACATCGATAGGCTGCGCGCGCTACTCACCCATCCTGTTCGCCCGGTGCAGATCATCTTCGCCGGAAAGGCGCACCCGGAGGACAAGCCTGGCAAGGAAGTGCTCAAGACGGTCTACGGGTTCACGCGCGACCCGCAATTAGAGGGGAGGGTGGCTTTCATCGAGGATTATGATCTGCACCTGTCGCACCGACTGACCCAGGGTGTGGACCTCTGGCTCAATCTGCCTCGGGTCCCTCTGGAAGCGAGCGGCACGAGCGGGATGAAGGCGGCGCTAAACGGCCTTCCACAGCTGAGCACCCTTGACGGGTGGTGGCATGAAGGGTACGACGGACGCAATGGTTGGGCGATTCCGCCGGAGTCCTCACGCCAGCTCCCCGATGACTGGGACGCGGATCAGCTGTATCAGTTACTCGAGACCGAGGTCGTTCCGCTATTCTACGAACGGGACGAGCGCGGCATTCCGCGCGGTTGGACGGATCGTATGAAGCACGCGCTGCGCGCCGCGGGCCAGCGCTTTACAGCTCGACGCATGGTGAAGGATTACGTTAGGCAGAGCTACGCCGCTGCGATGCGAGGCGACACGACCGGCGACGATCCGCCAACGGCGTGAGGATCTGATGCCGACCAGCAAACGCACAACCTCGACCACCGTCCGCAAACCAAGGGCGAAGAAGACCACTGTCCTGGCTCCTGCGCCGGCCGCTGGAGGCGCATACCCCCTAACGACGCCGACTGGCGAACCGGTGGGCGTCGTGCATCTCGCCGCCGAGCTCGCGCCGTTTGCGCGCACCGGTGGATTGGGCGAAGCCGTGGCGAACCTGGCGTTGTATCAACGCCGCGTCGGGCTGGAAACGGCGGTCGTGATGCCGCTCTACAAACAAGTCCATGAAGTCGTGAGCGACTTCGTACCGGCCACGGAGCCGTACGAAGTCGCTGTCGGCCCACGCCGGGAGCACGCGCAGCTCTTCGAGTCGGCATCGTTGCGCGCACGCGTCGGCGAGGGCAAACCGCGCGTGTATTTCGTAGCCAACGGCGAATATTTCGATCGCGACGGGATCTACGGCGACAAGCACGGAGACTACGCCGACAACGCGCTGCGCTGGTCCTTCTTCGCGATGGCCGCGCTCACCGGATTGCCACAAGTCGTTAAAGCGCCCCTGCTGCTGCACGCGCACGATTGGCATACGGCGCTCGCGCCTGCATACCTGCGCGCGTACGACGTGGGGCGTCAGTTCTTCCGCAAAACGTCATGCGTGCTCACCGTGCATAATGCGGGCTATCAAGGCCACTTCCCGACGCCCACAATGGCCGACGTGGGACTTCCGTGGGAGTTCT
>DATBKN010000185.1:0-2823 GCA_036555845.1 Gemmatimonadaceae bacterium
TTGCTCGCGACAGGTAGAACCCGGAACGGGGCTGTGCAACAGTCTCGAGCCGGTCGAGCGCGAGCTCGGGCCTTCCAGTCGCCATGTCTACCCAAGCGATCGTGATGACGCCGGGAATGTGTCGACGCGGGTCAGAAACGGTCTTTATCAAACCGAAGGTCGCGTCGGATTCGCGTTGTGCCTCGTGCACTCGCCCGAGCGCGACGTATGCTGGCGCGATCAGTAAGCCAGTTTCGAAGTCTCCTGTTTGCCTGCGCGCTGCGGCTACTCCGACGAGAGAGTCTGCAAAGACTCGCGCCCGGTCGGGTCGACCCATAAGCGTGTGAAAGCGGACCTTCGCATCATCGAAGAGTAGCCCGGGAAATGCGGTAGCCGCTCCGGCGCGCGTGAGCGTGTCCAGAGCGACGACAAGCGACGGCGGCAGGACGTGGCCCCAGTCCAGCATCAAGTTGTTAGGCAGCCGTAGCATGCGGCTCATTCCCGCAGCCTCTATTCCGCGCTGAAGTTCGCGACGAGCAGCAGTCGTGTCGTAGCGCCACAAGAGATGCGAGGCGGCTTGCGCAAAATACGCGGCGCCACTTGTAGGCGTGAGCGAAATTTCTCGTTCGCGCGTCTGCAGGGCATCGGCGTGTCTGCCTAACGCGTCATACAGCTGTGCCAGCGCGGCGGGCGGATCCGAAGACTTGGGCTCCAGCGCAGCGGCGCTTTGGTAGCTTTCGATTGCGTCGTCCGCACGGCCGAGGCGTTCCTCGATCAAGCCGTCCACGTACAGCGCATGGCTGTTGGTCGGCTCACTGCGCATGAGGCTTTGGACGGCGGCGTGCGCCCGATCCAGCTCGTCGCGCTGGAGAGCGTACCACGCAAGTGCGAGGCGAGTCTCGCTCGACGTGGAGTCCAGCTGAACCGCTCGCTGCAAATGCCCAGCAGCGGCCTCGAGCGCGCGCCGTTCTCCACCGATGCGAGCATCGTAGACGTAGGCCAGTGCGAGACGTGCGTGCGCTGCACTGAAGGAAGGATCCAGGGTTGCAGCGCGCTGGAATTCAGAGATCGCGGCCCTTCGCGCATCAGCCTGGAAGAGACGTTCGCGACTCGAGCTGGCCAGTCCGCGCAAATACGCGTCATATGCCTCTAGGTTGCGTGTGCGCACCGAGGCGACAGCCAATCGTTCGCGCGCCGGGAGGGCGACGCTCATGGCCTCCGCAACTCGCTCTGCCACAGCCGCCTGGAACTTGAAGACGTCAGCGAGGGGTCCTTCGTATGTGTTGGACCAGGCGCTCGTGCCGTCGTCGACGCGAACCAGCCGCGGACTGACGCGGACTCGGCTCGTGCCATCGGCGAGACGCTCCCAGCGCACCGTCCCGGTCAGAAAGAAGGCCACGCGTAATTCGGCGGCGATCTCGCGCTCGCTCCTCGTCGATTGCTTATAGCTCTGGGCGGTGGCGCGCCCGACAATCGCCAGGCCCGATAAGCTCGTTAGGCGAGTCGAGACTTCTTCTGTGAGTCCATCGGCAAAATATTCGTCGGCCGCCGGCCCAAGATTATCGAACGGAAGCACGGCGAGACGCGGCCGCTCCTGCGCAGTTGGCTTCCGCAGCGCGCGTGTGCCAATGACGATCGTAAGCACAACCAAAGCAGCAGATCCTGCCCACCACAGCTGCCGCGCCGTGAGCCGCCGTTTGCTCGAGCCACCGCGCGACTGCGCATGTCTCGGCACTGAGACTTCAGTGCTCATCGCGTCGAGGCGGCGCACGATTTCGCTCGCGCTTTGCGGCCGGTCGTCCGGCAGCTTCGCCAAGCAGCTCATGATGAGCGAGGCCAGCGCTGGAGGAGTGTCCCGTCGCACGGTGGACACTGGATCCGGAATCTGGGAGATCTGGGCTGCGATGAGAGCTGCCGGCGAATTCGATGTAAAAGGCGGCTGGCCAGTCAGCATTTCGTAGGCTGTTGCACCTAACGCGTAGACGTCTGCTCGATAGTCGACGTCAGCCTCACCCGCCGCCTGCTCCGGAGCCATGTAGGCGGGCGTGCCTAACGCGATTCCCATAGACGTGGCGAATTGGGCCTCGTGCGGCTGCCGCCGGCGGCCCACCGTGGACAGCTCCAGCGCTTTCGCGACACCAAAGTCCGTGACCATCGCCGCGTCACCGGAGAGGAGAATGTTGTCTGGTTTGATGTCGCGATGCACAACACCGTGCTCGTGCGCGTACGCCAGCGCGCTCGCAATCTCGCGCAGCAAGCGCATCACCTCGCCGATGGGCAGGACGCCGTCCTTCGCCAGCCGGACGCGCAGCGATTCGCCCCTGACGAATGGCATCGCGAAGAACGGCAGCCCATCGCAATCGCCGGCGGCGTGCAGCGGCACGATGTGCGCATGCTGCAGGTTCGCGGCGACGGAGATCTCGCGCTGGAAGCGCGCAACCAAGACCGCACCCTTGAGCTCAGGCGGCAGGACCTTGATGACGACTTTGCGTCTCAAGGCTGTTTCTTCAGCGAGGAAGACACGCGACATGCCGCCACCGGCAAGCTCGCGCTCGAGCGTGTAGGTGGTGCCGAGAGACGCCTGGAGATGCTCCCGAAGGTCTTCCATCGTCACCCCCAAACCCAGCTTACAGCGCGCCTCCGTCTGGGCGTGTCCTGATAGGCCACGTTTTTCCGCTATCCGAGTCAGAAGCGGCGCGCGCCACATGTTACACGGGGCGCCGCTTGCGGGATAGGCGACTCCGCGCAGCTCTGCATCAGCCGGAGTTCGGATATCACGCGACCTGCTGCTCACTAAACGAGAATTGCCTTGGCGGTAGTGATGTCGCCGTTAGGCGGAGGACG
>DATBKN010000186.1:0-21689 GCA_036555845.1 Gemmatimonadaceae bacterium
CTGCTGCTACGGGGAGCATGTGCGTGAACACAGACGCCGCATATACCACATCGAACGCGCCGTCATCGTACGGGAAGGGATAATTCTGCGCTGCGATCTGTCCTTTGGGGTTGTAGTACGTGTTGTGAACGTTGGCCCACACGAAGCGGAAGTGCGGATACTTCCTGTGGAAGGTCCGTTCGAGAAAGTCGACCTTGGGCTTGTCGATCTCGAATCCATCGTACGAGCCCTCGGACGATAAGACGTAGCGCAGCGGAAACGCGATGCGTCCGAGGCCGCAGCCGATCTCGAGCACGTTGCTCTTTCGCGTTATGCATCCGTAGAGGCGCAGCAACATGCTCCACTCTTCGCCCCAGCGAAACCATTCCTCGAGGACATCGATCCCCTCTCCGCGCATGAGCTCGAGGGGCGGAACAAGATCGGGATCGTACGCAATCCCATACGACTCGACTGCGGACTTAGCCGACGTCATCGCGGTTGTGGGCGCCTAACGCGTACTAAGGCGAGGGCCCGAGTTGGCGGGCCGCGTAACGCTGCGATTCGGCCACGCGCTCCACCTCGATCGCAATCGCATCGATCGCCTGCTCGATACGCTCGAGCCGCACGTCCTGTGGCTGTGGTGTGATCGAGGGATCCGCGAGACGATACGGCGACGATAGAATCGCACGACCAATCGGTGATGCCGTCGGGATGAGTGTCGCACGATTGCACAGCGGACAGCGATTCTCTTTCGACGTTTGGCGCCAGACCCAGTAGACCACTCCAGGCACGACCATCAAGCAGAGCAGTGTCGCGGTCAGCCACCCGCTCCCAGGCTTCACGCGATCGGCATGGTCTGTCTCGTGTCCGCAGCTCGTGCAGACCAGGCGGGGAGATGAATATGGCGGTGCCAATCGAGCCTCTCGGAAATGCGTTCGCTACCACGTCCAAACTGGGCCCCAAAAGCCGTCCCACAAGCCCATAATAGGCCGTATACGGACGGGCCAGCAACTAGATTCGCGAGTCTCCCCGGTCCCTACACCTGCCTATGCGACGACTCCTTCGCGCTCTCGCGGCCACACTCTGCCTGCTGCCGTTAGGCGCTGTGCCCGCGCCGCAATCGCCGGCATTCGCGCGATTTGTCGACGACTACCTGGACGCCTTCGCGCGACGGCATCCGTCGATCGCCGCCGGCAATGGATTGCACGAGCACGATGACATTCTCGACGACTTCTCCGCGGCGGCCATCGAAGCCGAGATCGCCGCGCTGAAGCAAACGCGCGAACGCCTCCGAGCATTCGATTCCACATCGCTCACGCCTGACGAGCGCGTCGACAAACGCATCCTTGACGGCATCATCGATGGCTGGTTGCTCGAGCAAGAAACAGTAGAGAACTGGCGCCGCAATCCGATGCTCTACGCCTCGGCGCTGACCGATGGCGTGCACAACCTGATGGCGATGGCGAGCGACCCGGCGCCTGTTCGCATGCGACGAGCGATAAGCAAGCTGCGACAGGTACCGGCTCTGCTCGCGGCGGCACGGGCAAACATCTCCAATCCGCCCCGGCTCTTCGCCGAGCGTGGCGCATCGATGATGCGTGGCGCGAGCGACATGCTTCGCAAGGATCTCGACATGGCGTTCGCCGCCGATCCGAATACAACGCTGCGCGACTCGCTCAGACGGGCCGCTGACGCAGCGATTCCGCTCATCGATGCCTACGCGACATTCCTCGAGCGTGAAGTTGTTCCGATCGCCAGCGGCGACTTCTCCATTGGAGCCGCCAACCTCTCGCGCCGCTACCTCGCTGAAGAACTGATCGGCACACCACTCGAGAAGATGATCGCCATCGGCGAACGCGAGCTCGCTCGGTTGCAAGGCGAATTCAAAACCGCCGCCAACAAGCTCGCGCCGGGGAAGGACCCGCTGGAGACATGGCGCGCCGTTAGGCATCAGCACCCCAAGCTCGGCGGGGTAGTCGCCGCAACAAAAACCGTTGTCGATTCACTCGCTGCGTTCGTGCAGTCGCGCGGGATCGCCTCGCTGCCACCGAACGAGCGAGTAATCGTGGCGCCGGCGCTCCCATTCGACCTCGGCTTCGCGTCCATGCATGCGTCGCCGCCCCTCGAAAAGACGCCCGTGCGCAGCATGTTCTACATCACTGACGCGCGCGACGACCTCACGCCGCAACAGCAGGAAGAATGGCTCGAGCGTTACAACTATGCGTCACTCTCCAACACCGCCGCGCACGAAGCGATTCCGGGCCACTGGCTGCATTCCATCTACATGCGCCGCACACCTGGAAAAGTCCGCCGTATCTGGATCGGCCTCAACCCATTTCCACAACCATCGTCCGGACAGGACGGATGGGCACATTACGCTGAACAGATGCTGCTCGACGAAGGGTTTGGGAACGATGACCCACGTTTGCGGTTGGCTCAGGTCAGCGACGCGCTGACTCGTCTTTGCCGCTTACTCTCCGGCATCAAACTGCACACAAAGCGCTGGACGCTGGACGATGCACAGCGCTGCTTCGAGAAAGACGCGTACGTAGCAACACCTGCCGCCCGTCGCGAAGCGGAGCGCGGGACATACGATCCCACCTATGGCGGCTACTTCCTCGGCAAGCTGGCGATTCTGAAGCTGCGCGCCGACTACAAGGCACGGTTAGGCACGAAGTTTTCGCTTCGCGAATTCCACGAACGCTTGATGTCGAATGGCATTGCGCCGATCTGGGCGCACCGGCAGCTGCTCCTGCCGGGCGATACGGCGCCAATCCTGGAGTAACGACGCGGCGCCTAACGACTCAGCGCAGTTCGGGGAACTGCTCTTCCCAGAATTCGCCGGCCCGGGGCGTCGTCGGCGCGCCGCGTTCCTGCTCGCTGCTCCGCAACTGCACTCGCCGGATCTTTCCTGAAATCGTCTTCGGCAAATCCGCGAACTCGATTCGTCGGATCCGCTTGTAGGGCGCAAGCCGGTCACGCAGGAACTCGAAAATTCCGAGCGCTGTATCGCGCGAGGGCTCGACGCCCGGTTTGAGGACGATGAATGCCTTCGGCACCGATAGCCGAATCGGATCGGGACTCGGCACCACTGCGGCTTCAGCCACAGAATCGTGTTCTATAAGAGCGCTCTCCAGCTCGAACGGGCTGATGCGATAGTCTGAGCTCTTGAACACATCATCATCACGACCGATGTACCAGAAGTAACCCTCGTCGTCGCGTTGCGCGACATCGGATGTTCGATAGTGCTCGCCGCCGAGCAGCTCCGAGCTGCGTTCGGGGTTGTCGATGTATCCTGCCATCAAACCGACCGGCGCCGGCTTGAGCGCAATGCTGATCTCACCTTCATCGCTCTCCCCACCGTCTTTATCCAGAAGTGCGATGCGATAACCGGGCATCGGCCGTCCCATGGAGCCGACCTTCACCGGCTGCCCCGGAGAATTGCCGATCTGACACGTCGTCTCCGTTTGACCATAGCCATCGCGAATGAGCAGGCCCCACGCCGAGCGTACCTGGTCGATCACTTCAGGGTTGAGCGGCTCACCCGCGCTGATCAGTTCGCGCAGCCTAACGGGGTAGGCTTTGAGATCTTCCAGAATCAACAGACGCCACACCGTGGGCGGCGCGCACAGCGTCGTCACGCCGCAGCGTACTAGAACGTCAAGCGTCTTCCTGGCGTCGAAGCGCGCCTGGTTGTAGATGAAGATTGTCGAGAGCGCGTTCCACGGTGCAAAGAAGCAGCTCCACGCATGCTTCGCCCAACCTGGCGAGCTGATATTGAGATGCACATCGCCGGGACGTAGACCGATCCAGTACATCGTCGACAGGTGCCCAACCGGATAGCTCTGGTGCGTATGCAGCACCATTTTCGGCTTTGCCGTCGTTCCCGAGGTAAAGTACAAGAGAAACGGATCGTTCGCGCGCGTTAGGCCGTCAGGCGCGAACTCCGCGGACTGCCCATCGGCATCGCTGTAGGACACCCAGTTCGCGACGGCACCGCCCGCGACGATACGCGAGTATGATCCGGGGATGTTGGCGAACTTCTCCGTTCCAGCAGGATCCGTTATGACGTGTCGCACGCCGCCGCGCTCGAAGCGATCCATCAGGTCGGTGTGAGCGAGCAGCGTAGTGGCGGGACTTATCACAGCACCGAGCTTCATCGCCGCGAGCGTGATCTCCCACAGCGGTACCACGTTAGGCAGCATCACCAGCACGCGATCTCCGCGACGAACTCCGGTGCGGCGCAAGAGGTTGGCGACGCGATTGGACCGCTCGCGCATCGCCGCAAAGCTCACGCGCGACTCATCGCCGCTCTCCTCCACCAGCCACAGCGCCGTCGCCTGATTCTCCGCGGCCTGAGCATCGAAATAGTCCAGCGCCCAGTTGAAATACTCGAGCACGGGCCAGCGAAAGGCCGCGTAGGCTTTCCCGTAGTCGTCGCGGTTCGCCAGCAGGAAATCACGAGCCTCGAGAAAGGCGACTGTCTCAGTCGCTGTCCGTGAGTCTGCCGCGCTGCCAACCATGATGCGCCGAATATCCGACCGGCGTAGAGGAACCACAACGGCACCCGACACGCTCCCGCGCGTCCTCCATCGATTCATGCAAACCCCAGTGGCCGAGCCGGTGTCGAACCTGCATTATAGGCAAAGTGCCTATAGTCCGTGCGCCTGCTCCAGGCGCCGATCCACATGAGGTCAGTCGATGCCAGCGAGCCCGACACGCGCCGATCGCGATGCCCCAGAGTCCAGGACACCCCTCCGCTCGATCGACTTCCTCATCCTCCTCATGCTCGCGCGCTCCGGCGACCGGCACGGCTACGGCATCATGCAAGACGTCGCCGAGCATACGAGTGGCAGCATCGAGCTGGAAGCCGGGTCGCTGTATCGCACGATCCGCCGGCTGCAGGACGATCGCTTGCTCGAGGAAAGCAACCGGCGCCCCGCCGCCGACGCTGACGATGAGCGGCGTCGCTACTACCGCCTAACGCCATTCGGAAAGCGCGTGGTTGCGGCCGAAGCGGCGCGGCTGCGTCGCCTCGTTCGCATCGCAGAATCCGCGCGCATCCTGGCTCCTGAGCCAGCCAGATGACCGAATTCGTTCGCACGAAACCGCGCGGCATGCACGAGCGCGTCTATCGCGCGCTTCTGCGTCTCTACCCGAGCGATTTCCGCCAGGAGTTCGGGGACGCGATGACGGAATTCTTCCACGACCGTCTCACGCGAGCTCGCGCGGCGCACCCGATCGTGGCTCCACTGCTGCTCTGGCCTCACGTGCTGCTGGACTTCGCACGCAACGCCTTACCTGCGCGCTTCGACTCGCTGTTCCGCGCGGTCCGTCGCTTACGCAAGAAAGTGGCGGCGGCACGTACCCCAACCATTCGCGACTCACGCAGGAAGGACTGGATGCTAACGACTGTACTGCAGGACATGCGCTACGCCGCGCGGGGCCTAACGAGCAAGCCGGCGTTCAGCGCCATCGTGCTCGCCACGCTCACGCTTGGCATCGGCGCCACGGTCGCGATCTTCTCCGTGGTCAACGGGATCCTGCTGCGGCCGCTGCCGTACTCCGAACCGCGCCGCCTCATGCTGATCGAGCACATGGATCCCTACGGCACGGTCTCCGAGCCGGAGTTCGCGGACTATCGGAGCCAGGCGCGCTCTCTCGAGAAGATTGCCGCGATCGCGTACTCCAGCGCCAATCTCACCGGCGGCGATGAAGAACCGGAACGTGTCAGAGCCGCGCGCGTCTCTGACGGCTTTTTCCAGATACTCGGCGTACCAACGCAGGTCGGTCGCTATTTCACGACGGATGAAGACAAGCCCGGCGCCGCGACCGTCATCATCCTGAGCTACGGTCTCTGGCAACGGCGTTATGCCGCCGACTCGAGCATCATCGGGAAGGACGTGGTCATAAACGGGACGCCGCGCACCGTCGTCGGCGTGATGCCGTCGCGCTTCGACTACCCGTCGTCATCTATTGATATGTGGGTCCCGCTGCGGCTCAACTACGACAGCCTCTGGACACGCAACAATCACTACTTGACAGTCATCGCCAGGCGCGCGCCTAACGTCACATTCGCTTCCTCGATCGCTGAGCTCAACGCGATTGGGCGTAACTGGACGCGCGAATATCCCGACACGTACTTCCCTGGCAAACCGCTGCAGGTCAAAGCCGCTGAATTCGAAGATGCGCTCGTTGGAAAGTCCAAGCCATACCTCTTCGCGCTCCTCGGAGCGGTCGCCTTCGTGCTGCTCATCGCCTGCGTGAACGTGGCGAATCTGCTGCTCGCCCGAGGCGAAGGGCGGCGCAAAGAGCTAGCCGTGCGCACCGCGCTCGGGGCATCGCGGGTCCGAATCGCGCGGCAGGTGCTCACTGAAAGCGCGCTTTATGCGCTCGTCGGCGGAACGCTCGGTGTCTTGCTCGCATGGCAGGGAGTGCGTTTCCTCGTAGCGATGGCGCCCAGCACGATCCCGCGGCTTGCAGACGTGAGCGTTGATCTTCCTGTGCTGCTCTTCAGTCTCGTTCTTTCGTTAGGCACGGGATTTCTCTTTGGACTCGTGCCGGCGCTCAAGGCGGCGCCCGACTCGAGCAGCGAAACACTCAAGGAGTCCGGCAAAGCGGGCGGCCAACAGGGCCGCGGAATCACACGTCTGCGCCGAGTACTCGTGGTCGCAGAAATCGCGTTGGCGACCATTACACTGAGCGCCGCGGGCCTCATGCTGCGCTCCTTCGCCAACGTGCAGTCGGTGGATCTCGGCTTCCGTCCCGAAAATATTCTCACGATGCGCGTGAGCCTGCCCGCGAGACAGTATCCGGGTGACCGCGCCGTGCAGCTGTATCAGTCTGTACTCGATCGCGTGCGCGGAATCGCAGGTGTGCGTTCTGCGGCCACCGTGGGCGAGCTGCCGGTGCGCGATGGATGGAGCAGCTGGTCGATTCTTATCGACGGCGCACCGATGGCGTCGGTAGCAGCATCGCCAGCAGCGATGCCGATGCAGGTCTCGCCAGGATTCTTCGAGACGATGGGGATCCAACTCGCGCGCGGGCGCGTGTTCACCGACGCCGATCGCAACGGCGCGCCGAACGTTGTCATTGTGAACGAGACGATGGAGAAGAAGCTCTGGCCGGGAAAGAGCGCGATCGGCGGCACGGTGAAGATGCTGAATCCAACCTCGCCATGGGCAACTGTGGTCGGTGTCGTGAAGGATGTACGTGAAGGCGGCTTTCTCGTGGAGCCGCCACCCGCGATGTACTTCCCGCATGCGCAATCGGGACTCAGCGCGTACTACTGGCCAACGGACATGAACCTCGTGATCCGAACGCAAGGTGATCCGCTGTCGATCGTCAGTGCCGTTAGACGCATCATTCGCGAGCTCGAGCCGGCGGCGCCGCTGGCGCGCATTCAGACGATGGATGACGTCGTCGCGGCCTCGGTTTCCAGCCGCCTGTTCTCCACACAGCTGCTGGCTGGATTTGCTGTTCTTGCCCTGCTTCTCGCCGGGATCGGGATCTACGGCGTCATCTCCTATGGAGTGACGCAGCGCAGGTTCGAGATCGGCCTGCGCATCGCTCTTGGCGCGCAGCGCGGCGGCGTCCTACGCCTCATCGTTGGTGAAGGCGTTAGGCTGGCCGCCGTCGGCCTCGCGATCGGAATAGCTGGCGCGTTCGCTGTCACGCGCTCCATGCGCGCGCTGTTTGTGGGGGTCGGCTCGGGAGATCCGCGTACGTTGCTCGCGGTGATCGTCGCGATAGGCATCGTCGCCATGCTGGCGTCATGGCTTCCGGCACGCCGTGCGACTGTCGTCGATCCGATCGGCGCGATGCGCGCCGAGTGATTGGGCCGCCGTTCCGTCACTCAGCGATGTGCAAAGGGTTCGCGAAAGCTGAGCATGCCAATCTGACCCTTCCCCTTGACATCCGATGTATGGCGCCTGATCCTATACATCGAATGTCAATGGGAACCCGATGCCACGACCGCCGATCGATCTCCTCCAGGGTACGCTCGACCTCCTGATCCTCAAAACTCTCACCTGGGGTCCCGGGCACGGCTACGCCGTCGCGCGCTGGATCGAGCAGCTCACAGGCTCCACGCTCCAGATCGGTGAAGGCTCGCTCTACCCCGCGCTGCATCGTCTCGAGGAACGCGGCTGGGTGAAGAGCGAGTGGGAGCTGAGCGAGCACAATCGCCGCGCCAAGTTCTACACGCTGACTGCCAAGGGCAGGCAGCAGCTGCGCACCGAGCAGGCGGCGTGGACGCAGTTTGTCGCCGCCGTTGGCAAGGTGCTCGACGCCACCTCACTCCCCGCCTAACGAGCTGTCCGTGGCCGACCGCGAGCGCGCGACATGGCGCCGTCACTTCCGGCTGCTCGGCCGCGCCGATCTCCGCGCGGACGTGGACGACGAGCTTGCCCACCACCTCGACCTGCATGCCCGCGATCTCGCACAGCGTGGCTATTCGGCGGCCGCAGCGCGCGACGAAGCCGCCCGCCGCTTCGGTGACGCATCGGCCATTCGCGCCGAGTGTTTGGAGATTGACGACCGCGTGCGCCGACGCACCAGCCGCAAGGAAACTCTCATGACGCTCATGCACGACCTGCGCCTCACCGCCCGCGCGCTGCGCCGCAGCCGCGGCTTCACGAGCGTTGCCGTGGCCTGTCTCGCCATCGGAGTCGCCGTGACGGCCACAATCTTTGGCGCCGCAAACAGCCTCCTTGTTAGGCCGCTGCCTTATCGTGACGCCGACCGCCTCGTCGCGATTTACGGTGCGCTTCCTGCGCGGGACGCGCGCGGCATCAACATCTCGTTTTGGGACTACCAATCGTGGCGCCAGGAGAATCGCACCTTTGCCGACATTGGTATCTGGTCCTGGAGCACCATTACGGTCTCGAGCGACAAAGACGCGGAGCGCGTGCAGTCGGCGCTCGTCAGCGCCAACCTCTTTTCGGTTCTCGGCGTTGCGCCGATCCTCGGCCGACACTTCACGCCTGCGGAGGAACGCGCCGGCGCCGACCGCGTGATTCTCTTGAGCTACGGGCTCTGGCAGCGGCGTTACGGCGGCGAACGCGACATCATCGGCAAAACAATCCGCGTGAATGCGCTGCCATATACGGTGATCGGCGTGATGCCTCCCGACTTCAAGTTTCCGGAGATCGGTGAAGCGTGGCGTCCGCTTCCGGTCGAATCGCCCAACGACGCGGATCGCGGGAACCGATTCTACGCCGGTGCGATCGGTCGGCTCAAGGACGGTGTGACGCTACAATCGGCGAAAGCCGATCTCGAAAGGATCATGCGAAATCTGGAAGCGACGTATCCTAACGACTATAGAGGATGGTCCGCCGACCCGATAACATTGCGGGACGACGTGGTAGGCGTGATGCGGCGGCTGATATTTGTCTTTCTTGGCGCTGTGGGTATGGTGCTCCTCATCATCTGCGCAAACGTCGCTAACCTCATGCTCGCGCGCGGAGCGGAACGTCGCCGCGAAATCGGCATCCGCGTCGCTCTAGGAGCCGGACGCGGTAGAGTCGTTAGGCACGTGCTGCTCGAAAGCGTAATCATCGCGGCTGCCGGCGGCATGCTTGGAACACTACTGGTTCCATGGGGACTCCGGCTTTTCCTCGCCTTGTATCCGGGCGAGGTGCCGTTCTACTTCCGCTTCGGGCTAGATGGAACCGTCATCGCGTTCATTCTCCTGATATCGCTCTTGTCCGGTTTCCTGCTGGGCTTGGTCCCAGCGCTGCGCGCGGCGAATGTCGACGTAGGAAGTGCGCTCAAGGAAGGAAGTCGTGGGCAGGCCGGTGGGCGCCAAGGGAGCCGCCTGCGCGACGGCCTCGTTGTCGCGGAATTGGCGCTCTCGGTAATGCTGCTCGTCGGTGCAACGCTGCTCATCCGCAGCTATCGCGTTCTCACCGATACGCACCTCGGTTTCGACGAAAAGGGTTTACTCGCCGTGCGCGTGTCGCTTCCGAGCGCCGAATTCCCTGAGTTCGATCGCCGACGCGTGTATTGGGAGAGTGCGTATCAGCGACTGTCGACGCTTCCGGGCGTCGAAGTCGTCGGGTCGGCGGAGGGTATTCCATTCAGTGGCTGGAACGTGCAATCGCAGATGTCGATCGACGGCCGCCCGGCAGTGAAAGGTCACGAACTCGACGTGCACTATCAAAACGTCAGCCCCGACTACTTTCGCGCGATCGGCGCTCCAATTGTGCGCGGGCGCGGACTCACGACGGCCGATCGCGATTCCGGCGTCTACGTCGGCGTCGCCAACGAAGAACTCGTTAGGCGTGAGTTCGCCGGCCAGGACCCAATCGGCAAACGTATCCGCTGGGGCGACGATCCGAATTCAACGTGGCCGTGGATAACGATCGTCGGGGTCGTGCGCGACTTCCGTCACTGGCGACTTCCCGCGCCCATGCAGCCGGCGATCTATCTCTCACAGCTGGCGCGACCGAGTACGTCGCAAACGATCGTGCTGCGCACGAAGCTTGCAAATCCGCGCACGCTGGAACCGGCTGTGCGCGCGGCACTGCGCGATTTGAATAACGATGCGCCAGCCTACCAGGTGCAGACGTTCGAGCAGGTCGTATCGATATCGCTCTGGCGCCAGCGTATGCAGGGACAGGTACTCGGCGTCTTTGCCGTGATGGCCATGTTGCTCGCGGCGATCGGCATCTACGGCGTCATCTCATACGCCGTCGCGCAGCGCACGCGCGAGATGGGTGTGCGTATGGCGTTAGGTGCCAAGCGCAGTCAGGTCGCAATGCTTGTGTTGCGGCAGGGAACGCGGCTCGCGTTCATCGGCGTCGGCATCGGGATCACGGGGGCGCTCTTGCTGCGAGGGACCGTCGCGCAACTGCTCTATGGTATCGCGCCGACCGATCCCCTCACGTTCGTAGCGGTGCCGCTTTCACTGGCTGTTGTCGCCATCCTGGCGAGTGTGCTGCCCGCCCAGCGCGCAACGCGCGTCGACCCTGTGGTGGCGATGAAAGCCGACTAGCTAACGCGTCCGACTGCCGAAGTAGAGGATGTTCGTGGCCTCGGAACGCGCCACTGCGATGTCGACATTGCCATCGCGGTCCACGTCTGCGACGGCGAACCCGTAGACAGTCCCCTTGCCGTCGCCAAACTGTACACTGTGAAAGCGCTGACCTGAACCGTCGTTGAAGTAGACGACCGAGGGCGCTTCTATGTGGCCGACCACGATATCAGGCTTGGAATCCGCATTCACGTCGGCGACTGCAAGGGCGTACGGCTTGCTGCCAGGCTCGCCAACCGCGATGCGCCGCGCGAAGGTGCCGCCGCGCGCAGCGAGATAAACGTCCACCCCGCGCTCTTCGTCGATCGCGACGATATCGAGCAATCCGTCGCCATTGAGATCGCCCGCTTCGGTCATGCGGATAGTCGCGTTAGGCGGACCGAACGGTATGCTGCGTGCCGCAGAGAAACTCGCCTTGGGCCCGGCGATGTACACCCGACTCTGCCCGCCATCACGGTGCGGCACCGCCACGTCGATCAAACCATCGCCGTTGAAATCCGCAGCGGTGATCGTCGTGGCTGGATCGCGGGAGACCTCAACGCAGCTGCTCTCGAAGCGAGCAGCTCCCTTGTTGAAGCAGATGTAGTTCGCGGTCTTGCCCACCTCGCCTCGATTCGCGACGACGATGTCCGGAAGTCCATCGCCATTGAGATCGGCGACGGTTGCATTTCGCGTCGGCCAGCTTGGCTGACCGTACGCCGACCCAACGCGGAACTGTCCCTTGCCATCATTCAGATAAACGAGTTTTGGATCGGGCGCGTCATTGCTGATCACGACGTCGAGATCACCATCGCGATCCATATCGACGAGCCGCCCCGAGTACGTTCGATCCGACGCCGATCCGAGGTCGTAGCCGCTGGCGAAGTGCCCGGCGCCGTCTCCAAGAAACACTCGATCCACAAGCGGCCAGTGGCGGCCCTTGGCGAGAACGGCATCGAGGTCGCCGTCACCATCGACATCGCCGAGGGCAACGTTTGCGGACGTTGCGGCTGTGGACTCGAGCAACAACTCGCGATCAAACGTCGGGAAAGTGTCAGCGCTGATCGCCGGGACCGTTTCGCGAGAACGTCGACCCAGCGACTGCCGAGCCATGAGCGCGCCGCCGACGATGCTCGTTAGGCATACGAGCGCAAGAAAGCCGCGGGATAGAGTGCTCATGTGGTCATCGCACGCCGGCCGATCGCCCTACCGATGAAGTGACCGATGACGGCGCCGACGAGACTCACCACAATCCCCATCACCGCGCCGAAGTTTCCGTGCAACACGACATTGAGCGCGAGGACCGGCAACCCGACGACGAACCCGATCAGCCACGCCGCGCGCGGGCTCACGGCGGCCAGGACAGCGCTCGTTATGAAGAGCGCAGCCGCGGTGACGCCGGCATCGTCCCAGGTTGCTCGCGAATCGACATACGCAATGGCGACACCGACGACGAGCGCGAGCAGCACAACACCGAGCGGGACTCTCGCTCGCATAATCACGACCTCGCGGTGAAAGCCCTGTTCATGCGCCGCGCATGTAGGCGCAACCCGCATTCTGTGCTCGAATGAGGGAGAAGATGCCTGACGGCATGACAATCACTCCTGGCACGAGGTTAGTGCGCACTTCTTCGCGCACTTCGTCGACGGGACGTTTGACCATCTCCGCATGGCGCGACGACCAGTTATTCATCGCGATGTTGCACAGCAGCAGAATGGTTCCACGCGAGTGCAGCGTCTCGAGAGAGCTATCGCTCGAGCCAGTGGATGGGTTGGGCTTCAGGAATGGATTTCGTTTGGCGGGTTGATGCGTTAGGCGATCGTTGATCTTGAGCTCCTCGCCCAGTGCGAACTTGTCCCAGATCGCGTCGCCCAGTGCCAGCGGAGTGCCGAGCTGTCGCATGACGATGACCGCACGCAGCTGCTCGTCGCTCGTGCCATGGACCTCGTGATAGTGATCGAGGAAGGTGCTTGTCAGGTCCAGCGCGAATCCGTCCGAGACATTCGTGGCGTCGAATACGACGCGATACTGCGCCTTGGCCAGTTGATCCAGCCACGACGTGTCCCACTTGTCGCCCCGCGAAGCGGAAACCACCTCGCCGGGCTGTGCGGCCAACGGCGCTGTCGTGGCGCTTCCCGCCAGCAACGCTGTAGCGATACCGAGCTGAGCGAGAAATTCACGTCTATCCTGCGGAGTCGTCGGCTTTTTGCTCATCGCTGCTCCGGTATGCGGCTCGGTTGGCTCGGTCTACCACGAGTATAGACACCGCAACGGCGTTGATCGTAGGGGTGCCCCGTTCTTCCGCCAGAGTTTGGGTATCACCAATTTGTCCGCTGAACCAACCGGGGTGACCGATGGCGATCGAAATCGAGCAACTGAATACCATGCGTGTGGGTGCTGTTAGGCACGTGGGCCCCTACGACAAGATTGGTCCGAAATTCCAGCAGCTGGGCGCCATCGCGGGGCAAGCCGGCCTGTTCCAGGCTCCCGGTGCGGTGATGCTGGGGATCTTCCACGACAATCCGCGCGAGACGCCGGCCGAGAACCTCCGTTCCGACGCGGCGATCGCCGTCAGCGGCGAGACGCCGCTTCCGGAGGGTTTGACGGAACAGGTGGTGCCGGGGGGCCGTTACGCGCGCTTCACGCATATTGGCAGCTACGAGGGACTTCCTGGCGCATGGACGCAATTCGGCGCCTCGTTAGGTTCCGCCTATCGCATGCGGGAAGGGCCCGGGCTCGAGATCTACAGGAACAACCCGATGAACACGCCAAAGGAAGAGCTGCGGACCGATCTCTACATGCCAGTGGAGTGAATCGCAGACTAGCCGCCGCGCAGTCCATTCCAATCCGCGGTGACGTCGAATCGAACATCGAACAACACGTTCGTCTCATTCACGCCGCCGCGGATGCGGACGCAAACGTCGTCGTTTTTCCGGAGCTGTCTCTAACAGGCTACGAGTTGGACCTCGCCGACGAGCTGGCCTTCTCCGAGACAGATCAGCGTCTCGACCCGCTCGTGAAGTTGGCGGCATCACGTCACTTGACGCTCGTCGTCGGCGCGCCGGTGCGAATCGAATCGCGCTTGTACATCGGCGCATTCATTCTCGCTTCCGATGGCGCGATCGACCTCTACACCAAACAGCACCTCGGCGCCTTCGCTCCCAGCGATAACCCGGACGGAATTGTGCCCCCCGCGGAAGCGACTGTTTTTCATCCCGGCGATCGGAATCCGCTCGTTAGGATCGGCGGCGCACTCGCGTCGATCGCTGTGTGTGCAGACGTGGCGAGACCTGCGCACGCCAAGGCAGCTGCGGAGCGAGGAGCAAAGACGTACCTGGCCAGCATGTTCGTCATACCATCCGACATGGAACGGGACCTAACGAGATTGCGAACGTATGCCGAACGACACTCGATGGCTGTTGTCTTCTCGAACTACGGCGGCCCGTCCGGCGGACTGCCGTCCGGTGGACGCAGCGCCGTTTGGGCACCGGATAAGATATTGGTGCGGCTCGGAAATACGGGCACTGGTGTTGCCCTGGCTGTCGAACGTGAGGGCGAGTGGAGCGCGAGAACGCTCGGCCTCAGTTCAGCTTGAGCCCGTACAATTTGGCCGCATTTCCGCGCAGCACCATCGTCGCAATCTCCTCGGCGCGCTGACGCGTGATCTCGCCGTCTCGCATCATTGCGGTCAGCACTGTCGCGAGCGACTGCCGTGCGGTGTGACTCCCGATCCATGCCGTGAGCTCCCAGCCGGCGTCGGGTCCACCGCCGAACGCATCGCTGCCGAAGAGAATTTTCTCAGGAAACTGCGTGACGAAGGTTCGCAGCGCGGGTGCGAGCGTAGCCGGCGAATTCACGACGGTCATCAGGGAGATATCGGCGTAAACGTTAGGCTTCCACAGCATCGCGTTGGCGTGCACCGCGTACATGCCGCCGCCATGCACAATCACGAAGTTGGTGCCGCGCAGCGTGGAGTCATTGAACGTCGGCTCGAGGAGCAGCGGATCGCTTCCCGCCGCGCGGTAGTAACCGCCGGCTCCTTCAAGCGAGTGAATGTGCACGGCCATCCCCAACCGCCCGGCCTCGCGGGCGATGTAGCGGAAGAGATAGTCCTGCAGCGTCTTGTACTCGGCGTGGGTTGGAGAACCGCCGGCGGCGTGGCGTGCGTAGATGCTGCGCGCCGATGCGATTGACGCGTCGGCGAAGTCGAGGGCACGGAGGTACGCGACTTCGAACTTCACAGCCACACAACCGCCCTGACGCTGCCGCTCCAGCGTGGCCGTCACCACGTCACGCACATAAGCATCAAGGGTCGCGGGGAGCTTCGTTAGGCGCAGATCGCTCATGTAGCGTCGCAGAAGCTTCTCTTCCAGAGGGTAGAGCGCGCGGTAATCCGGTGACGTGCGTTCAGCCGCGGTGGAGAGCGGTAGCATCAGTGGATCGACGTACGACGCCCAACGAAAACGCGGCGGCGCGAGACCGGGCCCCATGGCGATGCGGTTCGCGATCACGACTTCTGTGCCGATGCGATCCAGGACCCACTCGGGGAATCGCGTTCCTTGTTCGCGTGCGATGTTCTTCATCGTCGCGCGCAGCTCGTTCATGTGCGCATCGCTGAGATCGTCGTATTGGTAACCGTAGAGTGCGCGGTACGCCGCGAGCCAGATCGGAGTGGCACCGCCGCGCAAGCGATCTGGCACCGAGAACGCAGCGAGTCCGTCGAGCGGCAGTGCGTCGTACTCGGAATCGATCGGCACGACGCTATTGACGTGCGCGTGGTTGTCTACAACGCGAATCGCCGCGATGTACGCCGCGAGGGAGGAATCGATTGTCGCCTGTGCGTGCGCTCCAAAGGCGGTGCTGCAGACGAAAAGCAGTGCGCGCGCGCCCACCGCACGAGCTTTCATGTTGCGTCTCCGTTGTTAGGCAGTCCCCCCCCGTGGCGAGCGCCCACGCCGTCGTCAGCCGCCGGTCGACCCGCCGGGTTTCTTGGTCGTTATGACAATCACGCCATTTGCGCCGCGCATGCCGTAGACCGAGGTGTCGGCAGGATCCTTCAGGACTTTGATGGACGCGATGTCGTGCGGATTGACACCATTCAGCGCACCGCCGGGACCAGGCTGAAACGGCATTCCGTCGATGATGTAGAGGGGCTCGTTGCTGCTGTAGAATGACGAGGGTCCCCGGACAAGCTGAACGGCGATGCCGCCGTTGGACGTACGTGTGATTCTGAGGCCGGGCGACGAGGCTCTGAACACGTCTTCCACGGTTTCGAGACTACCGGGTTCCGGCTCCCGGTTTCTTGCACAGTTTGCGACGACCGCAGCCAGCGCAACGGACAAGGCGACGTGGGCGGCGGCACGCGACGAGAATTTCATAGGAGGTTGACGGTCCCACCGTCCCTCATGGGAGAGCGCGTCGGGCGGGATGTCCGGCGCTCCTATGGGATTTAGCTCAGTGGACGCGGGGCGCAAGCGCCCTAATGCTGGGATCGATCGCCAACCTCCAGCGTCGCGGCGATGGCGCAGTGGCAACCATCGCGGTCGTATCAACGCCTAACGGGAACCTCCGCGCTGTGCCGTCGGCCGCGGAAGCGAGTCCTGCCGAGCGCCACGACGAGGGCCACATACACGGTGCACAGTACAAGCAGCAGAATGAGAACCTCGGCTATTACACCTAACGCGGCGCGCGGAATCCCCACCAGGCCGAGAGTGGAGATGTTGAGGCCCAGAAAGAGGATAATCACCACCGCTGTCACGAAGATTCCGCCCGCCCCACGCCAACCCGGGCGATAGATGCCGCTGAGCAGCGCCGCAGTGGCAACGGTGAAAACGACCGTCACCGGCAGCGCGCGGCCAATCAGTTGACGAGGGGGCTCCTTCGCCGCAAGGAGTGCTGCAATGGTAGTAACGGGGTCGAACACCGCGAGCGAAGTGAGACCGAGCGCGACGAGAACAGCAAGGTACAGGCTATTGTAATTGACCCAGCTGCCGATCGTCGGAGTGCGAACAACCAGTGCGTAACTCCACGCGAGGCTTGTGCCACATAACGCACCAGCCATCAGCATAGCCGGAAAAGCGAACCAGATCGGCGAGATGAGAAACTGGTGCACGGTGGTGAAGACCAGCGTGGACGCAGCGCCCGCTATCCCTCCCGAGGCGATGAACCCAGCGACACGATCCGACGGTTGCGCGCCTGTCGTCATACGCGGTCGCGGCCGTAGACGAATCCGTAGTCGATGAATGCCCAGCGACGACACTGCATCATCGTTAGGCGGCTGCGAGATCAGGGCTGGCTGAGATAAGCGTACAGCGCTGCGAGATCGTGGTCGTCCATCGCGGCCGCGTTGCGCCATGGCATCTTGAGCTCCTGCCCGTTGGGTCGGACGCCGCTGCGCATGGTTCGGATGAACTGGTCCAGCGACCACGTCTTCACACTTGGCCGAGGGTTGGGTGCGCCCGGCCCGGCCAAGCTCGGGGCAGTGCCTAACATCTCGGGACCATGGCACCCGCGGCAATCGCCGAACGTCGCGACATAACGGCCATACTCGGCGGTCGTCCCGCGCGCGGGTGCGGCGATCGGTTTGACTTCTGGTGGAGACGCTTTCGGAAACGCGCCGGCCCCGAATAGGATCGCCGCGAGGATATTGAGGTCGTCGCCACCCGTTTTCGCCGAGTTGGAAGGCGGTGCCTGGCGCACGTACGTGATGATCGCCGCGATGTCGTCATCGCTCAGGTGGCGGTACGGAAGCACGCCCATTAACGGCAGCCTCCGACCGCTTTTGCCAACGCCATGTCGCAATGCGCGGAAGAGCTCACCATCTGAGCGGTCTTTCAGGATTCCATCGGGCGCAATGTTCGCCGACACCAGTTTTCCGATCGGGACCGGTATGTCCTCAGCGATGTCGACGCCACCCGCCAAGGGCAGCTGCTGATTCATTCCATGGCAGCCGACGCAGGCGATGTGCACCAGATAGTCGCCACGCGCAACGCGCTCGGGCGTAGCAGCGATCGCGGTGTCGACGACTGCTGCTGGCACGACTCCGTACAGCCAGCGAAGGCCGATGAACCCGAGAATACTCGCCGCACCGCACAACAACGTGAGGACTCCGGCCCCGAAGGTTCCTGCAACGCGCGCCCCGAATCTTCGCGCCCGCCACGCGCGAGTCAGCAGCCACACGCCTCCCGCTGTCATGGCGACTAACAATGCGAAAACGAGGTAGTTCTTGATCATGAGCGCCGCGTGCGAGCTCCGTGGTCGAGAAGCAGCCGCAAACGCCGTCGAAAATACAACACTCCGGCAGGGGCGGCCAATCGCCGGCGTCTGCAGCCGTCAACGAGACGCGGAGGACTCTGCGCCCACGTCATGCAGGGCCCCACAGCGATTGGATGCAGTAACACGTCCAGCCTGCACCTAACTAGCAACTATGCTGCGAGGTCGGAGCGCTTCCTGCTCTCAAAGAGAAGCCAAAGCACGGGCAGGAGAACGACCAGCTTGAGCGCCGGTGCTTGCGCGTTGAGCGATGTGCCACGATACGCCAACCAATTCGCGTACACCTCGCCGGCAACTGCGACCCCCACGGCAACATAGCCAAAGGCTTTCGTGCGGCCGCGACTATCGGTCAGCAGGACGCCGACGCACCAGACGAGGAACATGTCAACCAGCCAGCCTTCTATGCGTTGACCCAAGACGCGATAGACGACGTCTGTGAGCCGCGCGTTCTGCAGCAGCTCACTGAGGCCCTGCAGCAGAAACACGACTGCCAATGCGCCCGCCGAGACCACCCCAAGCACAAGGATCCACTTGGGCGTCGCAAAATCGATCACGGCGAGGGCCATGAGGAGAGCGCCTAACGTGAGCGCCGCATGAATCACTGCTTCAGCGCGCGGGCCGCCCAGCGACTGATACACGAGGGTGAGAGGCAGCGCGAGCAGCAGGACGAGCGCTCCAGCGAAACCCCGTTTCGACCTCACGCTGTCACGTGGAGAATGCGCACGTGCTCTCCGGCAACGCGTTGCGCTCGCCGTTGCATGTCAACGCTCCGAATCAGTTCACGCCTAACCAGTAACTCACCTTCACAACGAAGAAGTTGTCGCCCGTCGCGCGCGTCGCATCCCACAAATCCCTGGGGCCAATAAGTTGACCAGCCGCTCCAATATCCTGCCGGCTCTGCTGCCAGATGAGGAACGCTGTGCTCCCCGGTAACCACTCCCAACGCAGCACGAGGTTCGATCGAAATGACAATCGCTGGAAATCGAGCGCTGGAATCGTGAACGTCGAGCCGCCGTCATTCACGGTGCTTTCACCAGACGTATCCCTCGTGATCGTCGTCCCCGTTCCACTCGCGCCATAGGTTCGTAACGCACGACTCTCCGGCGCGGGCAGCTCGCCGAAATCATAGAAGCGTCCGCTCGCGGCGAACGGCTCGGCATATGCCTCCACCGTGAAGTTAGGCGTGAAGGCGTAGTTCAGGCGAAAGCGCGCGGACAACGTGCTGCGCTCGATAAACGAGAAGATGTAGCGCTGACCAAAAGTCGTGGCACTCCCACCCGAGCGCGTCGCGACATACTGTCGTGCGTCCACGGCTCGCGAATACGTAGGATCGATCGAGGCTTGCCACTGCGACGCCGGACGCAGGCTCACGCCCGCGGTCCAATCCGAGCGCCACCCGCCAAATTCGTCGTGAAAGTAGATCGTGCGAGCGTACCACACGGTGGGCACCTGCGCGCGGCTCAGTATCTGAAGCATCCATTCGTAGGCGTTAGGTGTGCCCATGAGCGGACCGCCGCGCGTCAGGTCGTCGCTCAGCGAGCGTCGGTGAACCGTGATGCGCCCGAACAAGCGCTTGAAGTTGTGCAGTGTGAACTGAGCGTTCTCGGCAAAGCGCATGTACTGCTGCGTGCCGCCGTAATTCCAGCCAGCCACCATGGACGTTCCGAACTGGAAGTAGCGCACATACTTGTTAGGCTTCGTGTCCCGCAGCTGCACGTCGGCGTTGAAGTCGATATCGTCGCCGCTGCGCATTTGGCCCGCATCGTTGATCTCGAATCCCGGTGAGCGCGCCGAGAGCTGAATGCCGCCGAGCGTGAAGCGGCCGGCATTCTTGTCCAGGCGCAGCGACGCCGTGGTGCCCCCTAATGAGGTACGCGTGGAGTCGTAGTCGATATGATCCTGATCCGGCCGCTGGAAATAGTGCGCGCTCGAGCGCTGCAATCGCGCGATCGACGCAGCGTCGCCCTCCACGCGGCTGCCACCCACCCAACCAGTGATCTCGTACATGCCTTCCTTGTAGCGCAGTTTCCAGTCGGCGCCGCCGGCGACTGCGTTGGAGGGCAACAAGCTCTCGAGGCCACCGCGCGCGTCGAGCCAACGATGCACGTGCGTCAGCGACATTCCGACATTTGACTGCTGACGCCCGAACTCCTGCTGCAGTCGCAAGACGCCAAAGGAACTTGGCGGTTCAACAGCAACGCGATCGCGCAGCGTCGTCGTCGTATCGAACGTGCGCGCGTATTCACGCGGTGTGATCGCGGCCAGCGCGCCGACCGAGAGTCCACTCGCGAGACGACCAGTCACCTTTGCGGCTGAAAGAATCGTCGTGTTCGTCGGCGCATCGACGAAATGCGCAGACGCGGCGCCACGCGGCGCGGCACCGATGCGCCGGCTATAGAACCAACTCGGGCGGCCGATGAAACTCTGCCCGCGTCCAGTCAGCAACTCGTTCCCTTCAATGAAGAAGGGTCGCCGCTCTTCGAAGATCGTTTCGAACGCCGTTAGGTTCACGACGGCAGGATCGGCCTCGACCTGTCCGAAGTCCGGATTGATCGTGGCATCCAACGTTAGGTTCGGTCCAAGCCCTGCCTTGAGGTCGCCCCCAACACGCGCACCGAGCCTGTCGTCGAACGGATTGCGCGCATCGACATTCGCGCGATAGGTGAGCTCAGTTGCCACATACGGCAGAAGCTCGAGTCTCCTCGCGGGCGGAATTCCGGAGATCCCTTCGAGTCGACCGAAGTGCGACGAGAAACCTGCTGCGGCCACCGGGATGAGCACCCACTGTATCCGCTCGCTCTTGTCCGCCACGTAGCGCGTGAATTGCAATCCCCACGTTTGTTCAGACGCGGCATTGAACCGCAGCTGCGAGAAGGGGATGTGCATCTCGGCAGTCCACCCTTCTGTATCGACGCGCGCCCGCGCGCTCCAGATAGGATCGTATTGCGCCTCACGCCCGCTATCTTCGCTGTCCTGCGAGTGATACGCGTCGCCGCGCACGCCGCCTGACGAGACGGAGAAGCTGTATGCCGTGCGCCGATCGAAATATGGGTCGAGCGAGATGGTGAAGACCTCGGCGTCGCTGTCGCCGTCGCGACGCGTGATCGACCTGCGGATCGCCGATGGATCGGAACGCCGCAGCCGAGCAGCGACGTAGAGTCCGTGATCGTCGTACAGCAGCCGAACCTCAGTGGCGACGCTCGGCGCCGCCCCTTCTATCGGAATCTTTTGGACGAAGTCGGAAATGACTGTCGCACGCTGCCAGGCAGGATCATCAAGCTGACCGTCGATGCGCGGGGCGGGTCCGACAAGCCGCTCGGCGCGGGCTGATTTTGCCGCGCTGCTCTGCGCGCCCAGAAGGGCCGGCACAGCAATCGTTACTGCAAACAGTGGCAAACGCAAGGATCGCAACGGCATGTAGGGC
>DATBKN010000187.1:0-3135 GCA_036555845.1 Gemmatimonadaceae bacterium
TGCTTGAGGAATTCCGGCATCCGCTGGGTGGGGTTTGTCGGGACGCGCATCGATGAATAATGGCGCTATGTCCCGCGCCCTGCCGACGGACGCCACCGCCAAACAGCCGGCGGTCGGTCGCGGAGCACCTTGTTGCCGGCCGGGCCCTTGAACCATCGTACATACGGACAACCCCGCGACCGCCATGCCGACATACCTCTACGAGACGATTGCGCCCGAGGGCGCCGCGACCGAGCGCTTCGAGTTACGGCAGTCCATGAGTGAGGCGCCGCTTGCCGCTCACCCCGAAACCGGACTGCCGGTGCGACGCGTGATCGTCGGCGGCTTGGGCCACATGAGCACCGGCGACAAATCGTTGCCCGAGCCCGGTCCCGGCTGCGGCCCAGCCAACTGTAGCTGCGGACGGTTCTAGGCGACCGCCGGCGAGGCGCCTAACGAGTTAGGCGAGCGAACTCAGTAGCGCCTGGAGCGCCCCGACGTCGGCGGGCTTGATCAGATGCCTGTCGAAACCCGCGTCGCGTGCCTTACGACGATCGTCCTCCTGCCCCCACCCGGTGAGCGCCACGATCGTCGTCTTTCGCTGCGGGTCCGCGGCGCGCATCCGGCGCGCGACTTCATAGCCGTCCATTCCCGGCATGCCGATGTCCATGAGCACGAGCGCCGGCTCCGTCGCGGCGAACGACTCGAGCGCAGCTGAACCATCGAACGCGACGCGAACGTTGGCCCCCAGAAACTCCAGCAACATTCTCATGCTCTCGGCGGAATCCACGTTGTCATCGACGACGAGGATGCGCTTCCGCGAAATCGCCGGTCCAACACTCTGCGCAGTCGCCGAGGGAATCCCGCTATCGGCGGAGCGTGGAATTCGAACGGTGAATTCGCTCCCCTTTCCCAGCCCTTCACTGCGCGCCGCGATGCTGCCGCCGTGCATTTCGACGAGTCGCCGCGCGAGCGCGAGGCCGATCCCGAGACCGGCGTGATCGCGACCGCTGGAGCGATCGCCACGGCTGAACATCTCGAACAGGTGCGGCAGCGCGTCTGCGCTGATGCCCGAGCCGTTATCGCAAACCGAGATCTCGGCGAAGCTACCCACGCCGTGAGCCGTTAGGCGAACCGTCCCACCCGCATCGGTATACTTAGCGGCGTTGTTGAGCAAGTTGGCCAGTACTTGCGACAGCCGGACTGGATCGCCGTCGATCCACAGCGGCTGCTCCGGCAGAGTGACTTGCAATTTGTGCCCCGCTGATCGCATCAGCGGATCGCTTGTCTCGACGGCGTTGCGCACAATGGCCGATAGCTCGACTTTCTCGCGTCTCAGCTCGAACGTGCCGCGACTGATGCGCGACATCTCCAGGAGATCGTCGACGAGACGCACGAGATGGTTGACCTGCCGCTCCATCATCTCGTGAATGGGAGCCGCCGAGCCGTCACTGGACGCGATTCGCAGCAAGTGCAGGGAGTTGCGCAGCGGCGCGAGCGGATTGCGCAGCTCGTGCGAAAGCGTCGCCAGGAATTCGTCTTTATGACGGTCGCTATCCTGCAGCTTTCCGATGAGCTGCAGACTCTGGTCGTAGAGACGCGCGTTGTCGACCGCGACGGCGGCCTGCGTCGCGATCCCCATAACGAGTCGTTCGGCGCGTTCCGTAAACACGGCGCGCTCGGGGTGGCCGAGGAACAGACCGCCAATTACCTCTCCTGAGCGAGACCGGACGGGCACCGCGAGATAACTGCGCACCGGCAAGTGCCCCGGCGGCATTCCGTGATGCGGTGCGTTCCTGCCATAACGCGGATCCGCGGTGACGTCGTCCAAACGGACGGGTCCTTCGCCCGCAAACGTCGGCGCAAAAATCGCCGTGTTGCGCGGTGCTCCGAAACGCTCAAACGCCTCGCGCGGCGCGCCGCTCAGCGTATACAGCATGTATGACTCGCCCGCATCACTTACGACGTTTCTGAAAAACGCGCCGAACTTCGCACCAGATATTTCGGTCGCGGCGTCGGTTACAGCCTGCATGATGCGTTCGATGTCCATTTCGGCGGCGAGCGCTCGTCCCACGCGATTGAGCGTTTCCAGGACGCGGGCATCTTCGCGCAACGCGCGCTCGGCGCGCTTGCGTTCGGTGACGTCGATGGAGGTGACGAGCACGGAACGCAGTTCGCCATCGGTGGGCGTGATCGCGACCCTGAAAAACACGTCCAGCCGGTCGCCGCCTAACGTACGCGCAACCGTTTCGGCTTCGAATGTCTGTTTGCCGGCAGCGATCGCGGCCAGCTCGTCCGCGAAGACAGTCTCCGTTTCAGGGAGAAAGATTGTCTCCAGGGACTGGAGCAGCTGCGACTTGTCCCTGGCGCCAAACATCTGCACCGCGGCATCGTTCACGTCGAGAATCCGCACCTGCGCCAGCGCCTGCCTAACGAACTCAGGATGCTCTTTGAAGTACGTTGGAAAGTCGCGCACGCCGCTGCGTGCAAGGTCGTCCAGCGCTGCTTTCACTGCCGAAAAGTCTTCCTCCCAGATGGACACACCGGCAGTCGCGAAGATGCTGCGATATCGTGCCTCGCTCTTGGCGATCGCGTCGCGCGACAGGGCCTGCAGCTGACTGAGCTGCAGGCGGCCACTCACGCGCGCGAGCAGCTCCTTCGCGCTGAACGGCTTGATCAGATAGTCGTCCGCTCCCGTCGTCATCCCTTCCACGCGGGCCTCTTCGCCAGCCCGTGCCGAAAGGAGGATGACAGGAACTGTCTTGAGCTGCTCATCGCCGCGCAGCCTGCGCACCAGCTCGAAGCCATCCAGTTCCGGCATCATGACGTCGCTGAGCACGAGGTCCGGTTTGCGCGCCCGCGCGGCGCGCAGCGCAGCCGCACCATCGCGCACAGTTTCGACGTCGTACTGCTCGCCAAGCAGACGGCGCACGTACTCACGCATATCTGCGTTGTCGTCGGCGACCAGAACGCGCGCCTTCACGACACGAGGTGTGCTGTCATCGCCGCGCGTGACCGCATCGCCGGGTGATTCCCCGGAGTCCGGGAGCCATGCGGCGATCTCCTGGACGAACGCGGCGGCCCGCGAATGCGTCGACGTGAGCGCGCGCGCCGCGCCGATCTTGTCCGACGGGAGGTGTGCGTTGCCGAATGGGA
>DATBKN010000188.1:0-25667 GCA_036555845.1 Gemmatimonadaceae bacterium
AGTCCGGCATCGAGGTCCGCCAGGTTGCGAGCCCCAAAAGCGACGATGGCTCCTTCAAAGCTGTCGCTCCGCAATGGCAGCGATAGCGCATCGGCTCCTACGGGCACGACCGGTCGTCCCTGAATCTTGCTCCGTGCGATCTGGAGCATCGGCACTGCGAAGTCGCTGGCCACCACCATTCCGCGAAAACCGGACTGACGAGCGATTCGGATCGCCACGTCCAGCGTGCCCGCGCACAGGTCGAGAAAGACGCCGCCCGGGGAGCGCTCCCATTTCAGCGCGCCAATCGCTCGGGCTCGCCACCAGCGGTCGAGGCTGAGACTGAGGACATGATTCAGCAGGTCGTAGCGCGGCGCGATCTCAGAGAACATGCGGCGCACATAGGCCCGCTTCGCAGGAGCATCTTCGCCAGTAGCCGCGGCCGCCTCTATCGCCTCGACGGTATCAGGGCCGGCTGAAGTCATTCTGCCGGGGAAAGGTGCCCGGAGCACGAGGCAGCGGCAAGCCGCGGCAGTCAATCGCGCTGGATGCCCACCCTGCGCTCCAATAGGTTCCAAGCCCACGGTGCCCGGGAGCTGCATCACGTGCGCTCTTGTGCCCCGCACGCCGCGAATGGCGCCATTTCTCGACCTAGTCAATCTCCCGGACGCCGACCTTGTCGCCCTCGCGCAGCAGGGGCGAGAGGCTGCCTATCGGGAAATCCTGCGTCGATATGAACGGCCAGTCTTCTCGCTGATCTTCCGAATGGTCCGCGACAGGGAGACCGCTGAGGATCTGGCTCAGGACTCCTTCATCAAGGTCCTCAATCACATCGACCGCTACCGGCCCGAGTTCAAGCTGTCCAGCTGGCTGTTCAAGATCGCCAACAACGTGGCAATCGATCATCTGAGAAAACGTCACGTCGACACGATCAGCATGGACGGCTCGCCACACGCCCGAACAGCCGCGGAGATCGAGGCGACGTCTATCGAGATCGCCGCCAAGCAAGAGACCGCCCTCGAAGAGATGGAAAACAAAGAGCTGGGAAGCGCCATCGAACGGGCGATTTCACAGCTTCGGCCCGAATACAAGGCGTGCATCATGCTGCGTCACGTTGAAGGCCGTTCGTATGAGGAAATCGCAACCACGCTCGATCTCCCGTTGGGCACGGTGAAGACCTACATCCACCGCGCTCGACACCAACTGCGGGACGCTTTGGAGTCGACTCGAGAATGAATTCTTACGATTTGATGAGGACTGAAACCACATTCTTAGCTCTGCCGTACGCGCGGCCGGAGGCTTAAGTGGAACACCGGCACCTACTTCCAGACGAGTTCGAAGACATCATCGACGGAGAGGTGGGGGAAAACACCCCCGCCCTGCGGGCGCATCTCGACCAATGCGATGAGTGCAAAGCTGAGCTAGCAAAGCGTAGCGAGCTATCGACAACGCTCGAGCATCTCGCGCACCATGGGCCAGCACCGCTCTTCTCGTACCGAGTGATGTCACAGGTGCAAGTGTTCGAGCCCTGGCACGTGGCACTGCGCGATAGCGTTAGGCGGCTCGTGCCGCGTACGCAGACGGCGCGCTGGATCGCCGGCATGACGGCCGTCATGGTCGCCACCCTGATGACCGTGGCGGGGATCTGGGCAGCACTGAATACTGAATCCGCGTGGCTCTTCGCCGAAGTCGGCGTGAAGCGCGTACGCGCCGGCGTGCTTGGCAGCATCAAGGGAGTACTCGAGACAGTATTTGGTCGCGATGCTCTGAATGCGCTCGAAGGCACCGGCATGATGGGAACTCTCATCGCAGCCAGTATTGTCATCGGCGTCATTCTCGTGGCCGCGATCGGATTTCGGGTCGTCGCCCTGGCGTCGCGTCGTCGGAGATCGTAGTCGTGCGCACCCTCATGATGGTCGCGCTCGTGCCATTTCTGGGCATTGGCACAGGAGCGCGAGCGCAGAGCGATACCGCTGCTCGCAAGGCCGACAGCGCTCAGGTCGCGGACAAGCCGCAAGTCGAACGAGCGCCGGGGTCGAAATCTCGCGACTTCGGCGCTTTGGCCAATGTGCTGGACAAAGTTCGCGAAAACCCGATGGTGCCGAAGCTCCCAAGCGCGGACGCAATAACCAAGGGCGACCTAACGATTGAAGCAGGACGCACCGTCCCGGGCCCTGTTGTCGTCTTCGATGGCAAGCTCACGGTCCTGGGCCGCGTCGATGGCGATGCGATCGCTTTGGGCGGTGACGTTTTCGTCGCCCCTGGTGGCCAGGTCACCGGCAACGCGGTGGCTGTCGAAGGAAGTGTCAAGCGTGATGGAACGGTGGATGGAGAAGTGCGCTCCCTGTCGGGCGTGCTCTCGAACGATGCGGTCGAACCGATCGTCGACGTCGAGCCGCGAAGCGCAGCGTCAGATGTGAAGCTCGCGGTGAGTTGGCTGTGTGTGCTCTTGATAATCGGCGTCGGCATCCTGGTCTTCGCGCAGCCGTATCTCGAGGGCGTTGTCGATACGCTGGAAACGCGCTTCTGGCGTTCATTTGCCGTGGGACTGGCCGGTGCGCTGGCTGCGATTCCCGTTCTGGTTCTCATGCTCGTGGCGTTAGGGATCACGATCATCGGCATACTGCTCATTCCGTTCGCGGTGGTCGCTTATGTCCTCGCGCTGGCCGGCCTGCTCACGCTCGGTTTCGTCGCCATCGCGCGACTGACGGGCGGCGCACTCGGGAGCGACGCGGTGCGCCGGCTTTCGGCGCGCGGGAGCGCACTACGCGGCGTCGTCATCGGCATGCTCGTTTTGTTAGGCATGTGGATCGTCGCTGCTGCGCTATCCGGAGTGCCCATGGTGGGACCGTTGCTCCGTGCCGTCGCTGTGACCGTAACGTTTGTCGCGGCTACCGCAGGCCTTGGAGCGACTATCCTCTCGCGCGCCGGCACGCGCACTGTCGAAGCGACGGCCGCCAAGCCAGTGGAGCCGGCAGTCTGGCAAACACCGACACCGGTGACCGGAGTAGCCGCGGCGCGGCGCCCGGCGAGCTCGCGCAAGCACGAACCGGTATGAGGCGTCTGTACTTGTTAGGTGGCGCCCTTCTTGTGGCGTCGCCTCAGCTGTCGGCGCAGTCCTGGCAAACGCTGTCGGTCGAGCGCGCGAAGCTGCCCAGGGCCGAGTTATCCGTCGTGGTGCGGCACCACGCCGGCAAGTTCAGCATCAAGCCCACGCGTGACAGCGTGCGCTATCGCGCGATGCTGCGCTACGATGCGCGAGCTCTGGAGCCGATCTACTCGTACGATGCCGACAGCGGAGCGCTGCGTCTCGGCACGCGTCAACGCCAGGGCAGCAGCAGTGGTCGCCGGTCAGGCAATCTGGACATCACGTTAGGTGCCATCGGAACTCTCGCCATCGACGTGCAGGCGGGCGCCGCGGAGACGCAGCTGGATCTCACCGGGCTTCCAATCACATCGCTCTCTGTCTCGTCGGGCGCGAGCGATACGCGCGTCCGCTTCGATGGGCCGAATCCAGTGCGCATGAAGAGCCTAACGCTGTCCACTGGCGCGGCATCGATAATGGTCGATCGCCTGGGCAACGCGAACGCCGACGAGATCGTCGTCCGGGCCGGCGTCGGTGAAGTCGAGCTGGACATGGCCGGCACATGGCTGCACGACACCGAGCTGCGCGCTGAAGTCGCACTAGGCGCCCTGACGATTCGTGTTCCCTCGGACGTTGGCGTGCGTGTGGAGACGTCGCGCGTGATCGCTTCCTTCTCGCACGAAGGACTGAGCGAGAAGGGTGGCGCGTACGTGAGTGACAATTGGGAAAGCGCGCCGCACAAACTGCGCATCTACGCGCAGACCGTCGTCGGTTTCTTGAGCATCGAGCGGCGTTAGAGCGGCCGCAGCGTCACCGGGGCGCCAACTTCCGCGCCTAACGTTTGAGCCGCGTCGCCATCGCGCAGCGCGATCTCCACCAGCCCGCTGGATCCCACCATCGCGACAAGCGTTCCAGATGCAGCGTCGCCGTATGTAGCCCGAAGCGGCAAACGCCGCCGAGCGAATTCGACGATGTGATCTCCGGTTGTCACGAGATTCGTGACGAGGTTCCCAAACCGGTCGATCGCGATCACTTCGCCCATGAGGGCGCCGTCCGGGCTGCGCACCGCGTTCGGCGTACGGCGGATGACCGGCGTGGTGAAGGCAGCGCCGAGCGAGTCGATCTCGCTGCCGCGCGCGAGCGCCGCCGCGGCAGGCGCAAAGACGTCGCGTCCGTGAAATGTCGGTGCCGCGTGTGCCGGAATCGCGAGCTTTACGGCGCGCGCGTCGCTCGTGAGCAGCGCCGGACTTAGCACGCCGTTGTCGGGGCCGACGAGAAAACGCCCCTCGCTGGCGACGGCAAGCGCCGCGCGCTCGCTCCCCACACCGGGATCCACGACCACGAGGTGCACAGTCTGCAGTGGGAATCGGCGCCAGTAGCGAGCCACAGCAAGCCGCGCGCGCTCGACGTTTTGCGGCGGTACGTCGTGAGAGAGATCCACGACCTCCACGTCAGGTGCGAGGTCGTACAGCACGCCCTTCATCTCCGCTACATAGCCGTCGGCCGTGCCGAAGTCGGTGAAGAGCGTGATGAGCGGGCGCACGCGGCGCTGCCGTTAGTGAGTCGGAGTGAGCGACTCGATGACGCGATCCGCGAGCGTCGCGATGGCGCGCGCCGCGCCCGATTCGGGGTCGCTTACGACGATTGGCACTCCGCGGTCGCCGCCTTCCATGACGCGTGGCACGAGCGGGATCTGCGCCAGCAGCGGGAGCCCGACCTCATTGGCGAGGCGTTCGCCGCCCCCGGACCCAAAGAGCGCCGACGGTTTGCCGCAGTGCGGACACTCGAACCAGCTCATGTTCTCGACGATGCCTAACACGGGGATGTTCACGCGCTGGAACATTTTCACGCCGCGCAGCGCGTCACCCACGGCAACATCTTGCGGCGTGGTGACGATGAGCGCCCCGTGCACTTGTGTGGCCTGTGCCAGTGACAGCTGCGCATCACCGGTGCCCGGCGGCATGTCGACAAGGAAGTAATCCAGCTGCCCCCAACTGACATCGCGCAGAAACTGCGTGACGATCTTCATGACGATCGGGCCGCGCCAGATCGCCGGCTGATCGCGCTCGATGAGGAAGCCTAACGAAATGACTTTGATCCCGTGCGCTTCCAGCGGCATGATGCGGTCGCCCTGCACCGCGGGAGGACGGTCCACTCCGATCATGCGCGGCACGTTCGGTCCGTAGACATCAGCGTCCATGAGCCCGACGCGCGCGCCGCGCTGCGCCAGCGTCACGGCGAGATTCACGGCGATCGTCGACTTCCCGACACCACCCTTGCCGCTCGATACTGCAACGATGCTTCCAAGGTGCGGATACGCAACCGGCGTCGGCGCCGGAACGGCCTTCGGCGTCGGCGGCCGCGCGTCCATCACGGGGAGCATGCGCGACGCTGCCGGTCGGCTCGGCGCCCCCTCCGATCGCGGCGCAGGGCCATTCTTCGGCTTCACGTCGATCAGGACGTCGCGAACGCCCTCCACGGCTTCGAGCGCATGCCGTACGTCGCGCACGAGCTCGGCGTCGTCGTGCGGCGAGAGCATCATCGTTAGGCGTACACGGCCGTCCACGGACGTTCCCACGTCGCGCACCATCTCGTCGTCGACGACGCTCGACCCGGTGCGCGGATTCCTGACCCCGGCCAGCGCCGAGGCCAGCCGCTCCTGCAATGTCGTCACGCCGGCACGCCGGCGCTGGCGCGCCCCACGTGCAGCCGCGCCGCCTCCAGCACGCGCTCCCGCACGTCATCCAGCGTGCCGGGGATCAGCGCTCCGGATGCTCGCGCGTGTCCACCGCCACCGAACTGCCGCGCGAGAAGGTTCGCGTCCACATCGCCAGTGCTGCGGAAAGAGACCTTCACCTTCCCGTAGCCCAGGTCGCGGAAGAACAACGCCAGACGCGTCCCCGCAATCGAGCGCGGATGCTCCACGATGCCGTCCAAATCCTCTGGACTCACGTCGTAGCGCTCCAGCGCATCAGCCGTGACGGAGATCCAGGCAATGCCATGCTCCGTGTCCACCCCTAACAAGTGAAGCGAGTCGCGCAGGAGGTGCAGCCGGCCCATCGAGAGCGAAGCGTAGATGCGCCGGAACATCTGCTCGGGATCCACACCGGCGCGCATCAGCTCCGCGGCGATCACGTGGGCGCGTGGCGACGTGTTGCTGTAACGGAAGCCGCCTGTATCGGTGAGAATCGCGGCGTAGAGTGCGTTTGCAATATCGGCAGTGATCGTGAGGCCTAACGCGCGCGCGACATCGAAGACCAGCTCTCCGGTTGCGCACGCCGATTCATCAGTCAGGAGCACAGTCCCCGCTGGATCGTCGCCGGCCACGTGATGATCCAGCACGATCCGCGGCACTTTCAGCGAACGAACGGCCGAAGCCAACTGCCCCAGGCGCTTCATTTCGCTCACGTCGAGCACGAGCAGCGCATCGATGCCGCGCAACGCCGCTGCACCATCTGCTGTCCGATCCGAGACATCATCGGTCAGCAGAAACCCGAAGAGCTGAGGCCATGGCGTCGGATTTACAACGTGCGCCTGCATCCCCATCTGCGTAAGCAAGAGCGTCATCGCCGCAGCAGAGCCGCACGCGTCGCCGTCAGCATTCACATGCGTCGTAATCGCGACGCGATGCGCCTGCTTGAGGAGCGGCACGATCTGAGCAATCGCGCGCTGCCGAGGTGCAGGGATTTCGAGAAGGTCTGAGGACACGAAGTAATGTCAAAAGGAAGCGGCGCCCTTGGGTGGGGCGCCGCTGTAAAAACTAACGATGTGGCCCCGCCGGCGTCCTCATCCCGCCGTCCCTTCCTCACGTGCGGCCCGCGAATGGCGCCGTCCATACGTGAAGTAGATGACAAGCCCGATGGCTAGCCAGATGAGCAACCTCAACCACGTGTCGCCCGGAAGTGCGGACATCATGTAGCCGCAGATGAGGATCGACAGGATCGGGACGAGCGGCACCATCGGCGTCTTGAAGGGCCGCGGCAGATCAGGCGAGCGGTAGCGCAATACAATGACGCCCGCGCTCACGATTACGAATGCGAGCAGCGTACCGATCGACACAAGCTCGCCCAGGATCTGAATCGGGAAGAGTCCCGCAATGACGGCAGCCACGGTGCCGGTGATGATCGTCGACACGTACGGCGTCTGGAACCTGGGGTGGACCTTGCCGAAAACCGGCGGGAGCAGCCCGTCACGCGCCATCGAATAGAAGATGCGCGGCTGGCCGAGAAGCATAACGAGCACCACTGATGCAAGCCCCGCGATGGCGCCTAACGAAACGAACCACCTGAGCCACTCGAGGGCCGGCCCGGCCTTCGCGATGGCGACGTAAACGGGATTCGGCACGTTGAGCTCGGTGTAATTCGCCATGCCGGTCATTACGAGCGCCATCAGGATGTACAAGACGGTACAAACCGCCAGCGAACCGAGGATACCGATCGGCAAGTCGCGTTGTGGATTCTTGGCTTCCTGCGCTGCGGTCGACACGGCGTCGAATCCGATGTAAGCGAAGAAGATGACGCCGGCCGCTCGCACGATGCCGCTCCAACCGAACTGCCCGAACTCGCCCGCGTTGGGCGGAATGAACGGCGTCCAGTTGCTCGGAACAACGTACTTGAGCCCGAAGCCGATCACGAGCAACACGATCGAAACCTTCACGATCACGATAATGTTGTTCACGCGCGCCGATTCACGGATGCCTATGACAAGGAGCGTCGTGAGGATCGCGACGAGCGCCACCGCGGGGAAGTTGATCAACGCCCCTGTCGTCTCGAAGTGCATGCCTCCAGTCGAGCGCAGCGGTGCGGATGTAAGCGCCGCGGGAAGGTTGATGTGCAACTGATCGCGCAGGAACGCGACGAAGTATCCCGACCAGCCGACCGACACCGTTCCCGCCGCGAAGAGATACTCGAGAATCAAGTCCCAGCCGATGATCCACGCGACGAATTCGCCTAACGTGGCGTAACCATATGTGTACGCCGATCCAGCGATCGGAATCAGCGAAGCAAACTCCGCGTAGCAAAGCCCCGCGAAAAGACAGCCAAGGCCGGCCAGCACGAACGACAGCACGATCGCGGGGCCTGCATATTGGGCAGCCGCGCTCCCCGTGAGCACGAAGATTCCCGCCCCAATGATCGCGCCGATGCCGAGAAGCGTCAGATTGAGTGCACCGAGCGAGCGCCGCAGCGTCACGGTTTCGCCCATTCCCTCCGCCTCACGCATCAGTTTGTCGAGGGGCTTCTTGGTCCACAGACTCATGCGGAGTCTCCGTTGACGTGTAGGAACGCGGGGAGCGCCGCCTAATGCGACGCGGGCGACCGCTCGCCGCGATCGCCCGTTCCCCAAGAGCAAGCGGCGCCATTCTCGGCGCACGCCTGCTGTTTGTCAATGCTATGACAGGGTCACTAACTAAAGCTGACGACCGTCGGCTGGCAGCAGACGGCTGACGCCAGCTGATAGCTAGAGTGAATAGTTCGGTGCCTCGCGAGTTACTGTGACATCATGCGGATGCGACTCACGCAGACCCGCTGTTGTTATGCGCACGAATTGCGCATCGAGTCGCAGTTCGCCGATCGATCCGCAGCCAACGTACCCCATTCCGCTGCGCAGACCGCCGACCATCTGATACAACACGTCGCCTACTGGTCCCTTGTAAGGCACTCGTCCTTCAATTCCTTCGGGGACGAGCTTCTTCACCGACATCTCGCCTTCCTGGAAGTAGCGATCCGCGCTTCCATCCTGCATCGCGGAGAGCGAACCCATGCCGCGGATCATCTTGAACCGGCGGCCTTCGAGCAGGAATGACTCTCCTGGGCTCTCTTCGGTACCCGCGAGCATGGAGCCCATCATCACGCTGCTCGCTCCAGCGGCGAGCGCCTTCACGATGTCGCCTGAGTACTTGATGCCACCGTCGGCGATCACTGGCACATCGTGCGAGCCTTGAACAGCGTCCAGGATCGCTGTCAGCTGCGGGACTCCGACGCCTGTGACAACGCGCGTCGTGCAGATCGAGCCAGGTCCAACGCCGACTTTGATGGCGTCGACGCCGCGTTCGACGAGCGCCTCCGCGCCTTCACGCGTCGCCACGTTGCCGGCCACCAATTCTACCTCATTGAACGCCTGCCTAACGAGATCGACAGCGGTGAGCACGCCGTCGCTGTGTCCGTGCGCCGTGTCGATCACAAGGACATCGACGCCTGCTCCCACAAGGGCCTTGGCGCGATCGAGATAGTCGCCGCCGGCACCGATTGCGGCCGCGACGCGCAAGCGACCGTGATGGTCCTTGTTGGCGTCTGGAAACTCACGGCGCTTATGAATGTCTTTGACTGTGATCAGACCCTTGAGACTCCCCTCGCTGTCCACGACGGGAAGCTTTTCGATGCGGTGCTCGCCGAGTATGCGTTCGGCTTCATCGAGCGTCGTACCGATGGGAGCCGTCACCAGTCCCTCGGCTGTCATGACCTCGTGGATCGGACGCTGAATGTTGCGCTCGAACTGAAGGTCTCGGTTGGTGATGATCCCGACGAGCCGGCCCTTGTCGTCGACGATCGGCACGCCGCTGATCTTGAAGCGCTTCATCAGCGCTACGGCTTCGCGCAGTAACGCGTTAGGTGCGAGCGTGATGGGGTTGAGGATCATGCCGCTCTCGGAGCGCTTCACACGATCGACTTCGGCCGCCTGACGATCGATCGACATGTTCTTGTGGAGCACGCCGATCCCGCCGGCTCGTGCCATCGCGATCGCCATTTCGGACTCCGTGACAGTGTCCATGGCGGCCGACACGAGCGGCACGTTGAGCGAGATCTTTTTTGTGAAGCGGCTGATCGTGCTGACTTCGCGCGGATGCGTGACCGAGTGTCGCGGGACGAGAAGAACGTCGTCGAACGTCAGCGCGGCGTCGGCTCGCACGCGCGGCGGCACGTGAACCGGGTCATCTAAACGCATCGGCCCGCTCTCTGGCTTACCAGATGGAGCGGGCCGCGGTGGGTATTGAGTGGAGGTCGCCATAGCAAATTTTAGGCGCCTCCTAGCGATGATGGTAGTGCCTATCCTGGCTCGCTCTCTCCGGGCTGCGGCGGCAGCGGAGGTGCTGGTGGCGGTTCAGTTGAACGTGGCGGTGGAGCGTCGGCTTTTGGCTCGGGCGTCCGCGCGGCAGTTCGCAAATCACCGGCAACCGATTTGCCTGCCGCAGCGACTCCCTGCGCCACCCCGACGGCACTGCTGGCGACGGACTTCCCCGCTTCCGCAACACCACCCAGCACTCCCATCGCTTTGTTCAGTAAGCTCATCGTCTCCGCCACCGCCGTCGCAGAGACTTTGCCCGCCCGGAGAGTGCCTTCAACGCCATCCGTGAATCTCTCCAGGAGACTCGGCGCTGGGGCGGTCGGCGCGGCGTACTTGGTATCGAGGAAGTCGGCGTAGTCGAGCACTTGATAGGCGCGTTCATCGCCCATCGTCTCGAGCTTCTTCAGAATGCGGTCGCGCAGGTGGGGATGCATTAGCTCTTAGTCCTTAGCTCTTAGAGTGTCTCCTTAAGAGCTAAGACCTACGACCCAAGAACTAAAGAGTGTTTCAGCTCGTCCAGCGCACGCTCCGGCCTCGCACGTCGACGTGTACGTACGAGCGCGCACCTCGCGAGTAGACGCCGAGGCCGCCTTTGAGCTCGGGATAAACGCGCTCGACTTCCTCGACGGCCTTCACGATGATCGAGATGTCGCGCGAATTGATCGAGCCGTTGCCGTCGGCGTCGATGACGATATCAGCCGCGTCGCCGTATTGGTGGCGGCTGTCCTGGGCCGAATTGGCGACGCGCCGGTTATGCAGCGGCGTGCGGAAGCCCGAGTGGACGTCGATCGTGAGCTGCGCGTCGATCAGGTTTCCGCGCTGATTGGCGACAGTCGCGACGACGAGTTCCAGCTTATCCAGCAGGTCCGGCTCAAGCGCGACATACCGCGGCCAGACCGTGCTGCCATCGTGCGTCAGAAAGTCCTTCATGCGCAGGTGATCGGATACCTGCAGCTCCAGATCGTTCGGACCGATTTCCAGGAAACCGCTGGGCCTTTCGGCGCTGGCTGAGCGTTCGCCGATGTAGCGGCCGATGCGATAGCCATTGAGTGATGAGCCCCGCTTCTCCTCGAACGGAACGAGCACCGCCAGGGCGGGTCCGTCGATCAGCGTGTGCGACGTGCCGCTCGTGTTCTCGAGGGCGAGTCTGTAGAAGCCCGGCTGATCGGGTGCTCGCATTGCCTGTGCGAGCGAGCGGCTCGGCATCGAGCTGTCCGCACCGCCGACGCGAACCCAGCGCCAAGAGAGAGAGTCGAGCGCCCCAGCGATCTCGATGGGGTATTCGACAGTCTCGTTCGGAAGGGCCACGCGCATATGAACGCGGCCGCTCCAGCCGAAGGCGTGCTGCGAAGCCCGAGCCCTGATGGATCCGATCGACCGCATGAGCGCCGAATCACGAAGACTCATCGGCGAAGACGCGGCGAGACTCGCTCCGATTGCAAGCAACGTCGCCACCGCAATGCTGATAGCCCGGCCGCCGCGCGATGAGCGCGCCGCTTCACGGCGTCGGTCGGAATAGTTGGTCATCAGCTCCTGGCCCAGCGCGCACGTTCGCCGCGCACGTCTACGTGAACGAATGGTCCGTGTGCGCGCGTCGCCTTGTAGATGGCCATGCCGCCAACGAGATCGGGATACTGCTGCTCTACGCGTTCAAAAGCCTTGGCTAGCACTGTGGCATCGGCCTTGGTCAAGCGTCCGTCACGATTGAGGTCATCCATCCGGCCATCGCCGTTCGCATCTACATATACGTCCGCCGCGTCGCCGTATTGATGACGGCTGTCGCGTGCGCGTCCGCGTCGAATGCCCTTGGCGTTGTACTGTGGCGTGCGGAAGCCGGACATGATCACCAAATGTGGGTCATTCACGCCGGCGCTGCGTAGTTCACGCATCACAAGTTCGAGCTTTTCTACGAGCTGCTCGCGCAAAACGAGGTATTTCGGCCAGACGGGTTGTTGATCATGCGTGAGGAAGTCCTTCAAACGAAAGTGCTCCGAGACGTGCGTATCTTGATTCTCAACAGTCACTTCGACGAAGCCAGCCGGTTGCTCATCCTGCGATCCGCGTCGCTCCCCGGGCCAGAAGCCGATGTGGTAGGTCCCGATTCGGGATCCCCGTTTGGCCGAGAAAGGCAGCAATGAAATGAGAGAAAAGCGCTGCCGCGTCAATGAGTCTTCGACGCTATACACCCCAGGTGCCAAATGGCTGCTGTCCCCAAATAACCGCGTCAGAGCGCTGATTTCGAAGCGCGGAGTCTCGGCCGGATGAACGAACAGGGCGCGTAACGCTCCGCTGCGCCCCACGAGAGCTCGTGTGAGCGCACTATCAACACCGGCCGTCGGCCCGTTTTGGGCGGCCACAGGGGCCGCGGCAAAAACGGCGAGCAGTGCAATCGTTAGGTATTTTGTTCGTACCGGGCGGTGCCGATCCGCCTTGCAAGTGTTTAGCTGCATAACGCGGCAACGTGTTCGGGTCCACGAATTCGCCGCGATACCGCCCAACCGTGGGGGAATGCGGCAGGACTACACTTGCGGGACGCACCTCACTTCCGCCCGTAACCGAGTTGCACGGTGCGTGTCACACGACACACACAAACTGTATTTCCCGCCGTGGCGGGCGTGCTATGCTAACACCGAGGTCAATAGATGTAAACGGGCGTCCCAACAGGCACGAGCTGATACAACGTCTCGATGTCTTCGTTCCGCAAACGCACGCATCCGTGACTCACAGAACGGCCGATGGAGCTCGGCACATCAGTACCGTGCAGTGCATAACCATCGCCGAGGTTCAAACGATGCGTGCCAACTACGCCTGAGAATTTTCTATTGTTGGTTCCAAACGGCGGAATGAAAATTTTCCCATCTGCGACTATTTCGCGCCCCTCGCCGCCCTCCAATACTTCAGCTCGCCCGTCGGGAAACTGCCTAACGATTTCCGCGTCATCTACGAGCAGCGTCGAGCCGTCACCAAGCGTAAACGGCGCGCCGCGCTTGAGCTGGATGGGCTGCGCTTTCTTCTTGTGGCCGATCTCGACATAGTGCCAGTCGGGAGGGACCCAGAACGGATCAGTCTCCTTGTTCTTTACGACGAGGCGGCCTCGAGGAGTCTCGAACTTCCACTCTGATTCTTCCTTCGTTTTGCCCTTGGTGCTCTTGGCCAGCACCTTCCCGCTCCCAGTTGCCACGCGGGTTGTGAACACGACCTCATCCTTACGCTTGTACCATAGTCTGTGATCGGCAATGCTGATCACAATGTACTGATCCTCGTGCGACGGATCGCGGCTCGTAGCCAACGCTTCTTTGAGCGAGTCCTCAGCAGACCCTGCCTTACGTCGCGCGTCGTCTAGCACCTGCAGATTGTCATTGAATACCATGCGCGCGACGTCGCGTTCATAACGCGATGTCGCTGCCGCGGCACTCACTGCGCCTAGCGAGCCAAGCAACAGCAGGGCCGCGACGAGCAGCCACGCCGCAAGGGACCTCGCGGGGGCGTGCGTTGCTGCGGAATCAGGAGTTACGATCGGACTCGTCATTAGTAGAAGTATACTTTCATTCCGGCATTCAGGTTCTCCACAATCGCTCGCAAATCAGTGCGGTCTGCTCGGACGGACCCTGGCATTACGTAACTCGAATCTGCCAGCGGTCCGGTGTCAGGGGTCGAGTAGATCACAGTCCCGTCCGATAGGACGACACCCACGGGTCCCAGCCCACCACGCACCAATGTGTCGTTAGGTGCCGGAAGTCCGCGATCACCGTAGACCCACAGCGGCACTGCCCATTGCTGTCGAGCGGTAATGACTCGAGCGACTGTCCGTTCGCCCCGTGGCGCCACGATCCGTATGGCGCTTGGCCCGCTTCCAATCGCGCGCTCAGGTCCAATTCGAACCGGCATTGATCGCAGGACAGCACCGCTTCGCTGCAATCGCATCAGTCCGCTATCGACGACGACGGCCAAGTGGAGATCGAGGTCGCCGCGCGCCTGGCGACGCAGCAGCTCCATCATGACGCGCAGCCGATTCTGTTGGTCAGCCATTTCGACGTCGACTCGTTTCTTCTCGACGTCGCTCATATTCGAGCGGAGACGCGAAGTCTCACCGCTGTACCGCCACCAGCGGGACATGACCCAACCGTTGGCTCCCACAAGCAGCACAATCAAAAGAACGAGCGCGATGCTACCCCGCGGATAGCGCTGTCGAAGGGCACGCCAACGTTCTGCCATGGACTCCTGGAGGACGACTGCTCGCTGGTTCGAGGGTTGGCCGGCCGATACCTTTCCCGCTCTGACGCCGCCGCCCACCGCTCCCGCACAAATCTACCATGCCCCGTAAGCGCTCAGTCGTGCTCATCGTGCTCGACGGCGTGGGTCACCGCGAGGAGCGCGAGGGGAACGCAGTAGCTCTTGCGCGTATGCCCACGTGGAAAGGGCTTCTGGGCACGCGCCCTCATGCCCTGATCAACACGTCCGGCAAAGCTGTTGGACTCCCGGCCGGACAGATGGGGAACAGCGAGGTCGGGCACCTCAACCTCGGCGCCGGACGCGTCGTGAAGCAGGACATGGTGCGCATCAGCGACGCGATCGCAGACGGATCGTTCTTCACGAACCCGACGCTCAAATCGGCGTGCGCTGCCGCGCGGAATTCAGGGAACACGCTGCACCTCATGGGTCTGATCGGGAATGGCGGCGTGCACGCGTTGGACCAGCATCTCTTCGCGCTCATCGATTTGACCGAGCGGGAACGCGTTCCGCGCGTTGTGATTCACGCGCTGCTCGATGGACGCGACGCGCCGCCGACGTCTGGACTCGGCTTCATGCAGGATTTGGTGTCGCGGGCAGCGGGGCGCGCCGCGATTGGGACGTTAGGCGGTCGCTACTTCGGAATGGACCGCGACAATCGCTGGGAGCGCGTCAAGAAGTGGTACGACGCGATCGTGCGGGCAGAGGGAACGAGGGTCGAAGATCCCGTCGCGGCCGTGCGCGAAGCGTATGCCCGTGGCGAGACTGATGAGTTCATTACGCCGGCCGTGGTGCACGCGGACGGAAAACCCGTCGGCACGATGCGCGACGGCGACGTCGTCTTCTGCTTCAACTTCCGCTCCGACCGGATGCGCCAGATCGTCCGCGCATTGATGGATCCTGGCTTCGCACGGTTCGACACGACCGGCCGGCCGCGCCTAACGCTGTCGACGATGACGCAGTACGACGAGACCTTTCCCTACCCCCTCGCATTTCCGCCGTTTTCGCTCGCGTGCGGCGTTTCGGAAGTCGTCGCTCAGGCTGGCATGCGGCAGTTCCACACTGCCGAGACCGAGAAATACCCGCACGTGACGTTTTTCTTCAACGGCGGGGTTGAGCATCCATTCCCAAATGAGGACCGGCTGCTCGTGCCAAGCCCGCAGGTCGCCACATACGACCTCAAGCCCGAGATGTCGGCTGTAGAAGTCACCGACGGGCTTTGCCGCGCGATCGAAAGCGAAACGTACAGTTTCATCCTGTGTAACTACGCGAATGGCGACATGGTCGGGCACACCGGAGTTCTGGAAGCCGCTATCCGCGCCGTAGAATGCGTGGATCAGTGCCTAACGCGAGTGATGGCGTCTGCCGAGGCGGTGGACGCGGCGGTGATCCTCACGGCGGACCACGGGAACTGCGAGATGATGATCGATCCGGTGACGGGGGGGCCGCACACGTCGCATACGACGTTTCCGGTACATTTCACTGTCGTCGATCCCGAAGGGGACCGGCCAATCCGCTCGGGCGGCGCGCTCTGTGACGTAGGGCCCACCGTACTCGCTATGCTGGGACTCGAGCAACCGACGGACATGACCGGGCGCGATCTGCGCCTTACATAACGACTATGACCTTCCGCATCGTACGAACAGCCGTCTGCGCTATGCTCCTCGCTGTCGCCGGCAAGGGCGCCGGCGCGCAGGTAGGCCACCTCCCCGATCACAGCCCCTATCGCGACGTGGCCATCAAGCACGCGCTCACGTACTTCGCCGGCTACTACAACGCGGGAAAGGACCCGGCAGGCGTGGCTCCCACATCGGCACCGATGCTCGGCGCGCGTTATGCGATTCGCCTCGGTGGACCGGTGTACTTCACCGGCCGTCTGGCCGGCGTCTTCTCGCAGCGCGACGTCGTCGATCCATCGCTGCCGACTGCACAACGGCGCCAGGGAACCACGAGCGTACCGCTCATGTTCGGTGACCTCGGCTTCGACCTCGTGCTCACCGGCTCCAAGAGCTGGCATTCGCTGCAGCCCGCGGTCAACGCGAGCGTCGGAATCGCTGCTGACCTGTCGGGCAAGACAGACAAGAGTCAGTATCGCGTCGGCGTGCCATTCCTGCTGGCGTACGGGCCGTCACTGCGAATTGTCCCTGGGGGCAAGTGGAGTTGGCGCCTGGATTTGACCGATCACTATTTTCGAATCCGCTATCCCGAGTCGTATTTCCTCAAGACGGGGCCCGATTCCACCTTCCTTCCGCCGGACGGCAAGCGCACGCTCTGGCGGCACAACTGGGCGACGACGTTAGGCGTGTCCGTCGCGCTATTTCGTTAGGCGCCGCCGTGCCGATGGCCGAGCTCACCCGACGGGTCCGCTTTGCCGCGGCGCACCGCTACCGGCGGCCGGAGTGGGACGAGGCACGGAATGCGTCTGTCTTCGGACTCTGCTCGCGAGCGTCTTACCACGGCCACTCATATGTCTGTGACGTCACCGTCGCGGGCGACATCAATCCGATCACCGGCTTCGCTGTAGACCTCGCGCAACTCGACAACGTCCTCAAACGCGAAGTCGTCGAACGCTTCGATCATCGCAACATCAATCTCGAAGTGCCCGACTTCGCCGACGGCGCCCTCGTGCCAACTGGCGAGAATCTCGCGCGATTCATCTTCGATCGAGTTCAACAGGCAATGGACGGGACGGTTCGTGTCGTCGAGGTGCGCGTAGCAGAAGACGACACCTTGAGCGCATCGTTCCGTGGTTGAATCAATGGCGTCAGATTCGATTGAGCGCCCTGTCCCCCCGGTTAGAGAGGCAACGTCCGCTCAATCGAGTGTGACCCCTGTGATTCCGCTCGATGCCGTCGAAGAGACGCCTGTCTGGCTCGAGCTCAACGGCGCGCCGATCGTCACGTGGATGTGCACGCCCGAACAGCTCGATGACCTCGTCATCGGTTGGCTTTTTGGCGAGGGCTACATCGAGAGCATGCGCGACATCGTACGCATGCGGCCATGCACCAAAGAGCTCGGCTTCTGGGTCGATGTGCTCCCGGAGCGCTACGACACAGTCGAAGGCATGGAGCGGCGTCGCATACTCGCCTCCGGTTGCGGTTCCGTCACGGCCATACTCGGCTCGTTAGGCGACGTGCCACGGCGCAAAACCAAAATTCCCGAGCTCGATACTCCGAAGTTGCGCGCGCTCTTCAAAGAGCTCTTCGGGCGCGGCGCGCGCTACAAAGAAACGGGTGGCGTGCACGCCGCCGCGCTCACTGATGGTCAGACCCTGCTCTTTCACGCAGAAGACATCGGACGCCATAACGCGGTCGATAAGGTCATGGGCGCAGCATTGCAGGCTGAGTACGAGCCGCACGATCTCATTCTTCTGGTGACTGGCCGCATTTCGGGCGAGCTCGCCTACAAAGCGGCACGCGCTCGTATTGCCGTTGTGGCGACACCGTCGGTTCCGTCCACGATCGCCGTCGATATCGCGCGCGCCGCGCAGATGCTGCTGATCGGTCGCGCGGTGAGTGGGCAACCCCAAATCCATAGTCCCTGATCGTGGGCGCGCAGTGCACCGGCGTGATCCTTGCCGGCGGTCGCGCGAGCCGCTACGGCGGACGCCCGAAAGGACTCGAGCACGTCGGCGGCGATCGCATCATCGATCGCGTGGCCACGCGTCTGCGTGAGGTTGTTGGCGATCTCCTGCTCATAGCCAACACGCCCGAGGCCGACTCCTGGCTACGGGGCGTTAGGCGCCGCTCGGACGTAATCCTCGATGCTGGGAGCCTTGGCGGCATTCACGCGGCGCTCTCTCACGCCGGGACAGCCGTCTTGCTCGTCGCCTGGGACATGCCGTTCGTGCCGACGGCGCTGTTGCGGCGCTTGCTCGCGCTTGGCGACAGTGCCGATGCGGCCGTGCCCGAAAGCGAATCGAAGCGTGGCCTGGAACCGCTCTGCGCCTATTACTCACAGGCGTGCCTGGCGCCAATCGAGCGTCGCCTCGGCCAGGGCGAGCGACGGGTCGTCGCATTCTTCGACGACGTGATCGTCGCACGATTGCCATTCGACGAAGTGCAGCGCTTCGGCGACCCGGCGATCATGTTCATGAACGTGAACTCGCCAGACGAACTCGCGCTTGCCAACTCACATGACGCAGCCACCCGCACGCCCGACGCCGCCGATATTCACGGTCGTCGGGCGTAAGAACAGCGGGAAGACGACGCTCGTTGTGCGTTTGTCCGCCGAGCTGCATCGGCGCGGTCATCGCGTGATGACGATCAAACACGGCGCGCACACGTTCAACATCGATCCGGCTACAACCGATACGTATCGGCACTACCACGAGGGAAACGCCGAGCGTGTTGTGATGGCGGCCCCTGACAAGTTCGCGCTGGTGCAGCGCTGGAGTGAACAACTCGGTCCTCGCGAGATCGCGGCCCGTTTTCTCAGCGAGGCCGACATCATCGTATGCGAAGGGTTCAAGGCGTCGGACCTTCCCCGCATCGAAGTGTTTCGCCGCGCCGTGCATGCCAGGCCGCTGTACAGTAGCGACGCGCCTAACGCGCAGCTCTATCTCGCGCTCGTCAGTGACGACAGCGGCTTCCAGGCGCCGCTTCAGCTCTTCGATATTGCCGCGCCGGACGTCGTACAGCGGCTGGCGGACCTAGTCGAGCGGCAGGTGATGCACAAGGTGGGAGCCGCGCCGTGAGGCGTATCGCCTGGTTCGTCGGCGCGTTAGGCGTCGGCGCCTGTGCCAGCGCCGGCGGACGCAGCGCGCCGCTTCCTGGATCGCTGGAGCACTTGAAGCGGTTCATCGACTCCAGCGTGACTGATCCGCGTTTCCGGTCGGCGCACTGGGGAGTGCTTGTTGTTGACGCTGCATCGAGTGATACGGTCTACTCGCGCAACGCGGGGAAGTTGTTCATGCCTGCGTCCAATCAGAAGCTGCTGACCGGCGCCGTCGCGCTGGACCTTCTGGGACCCTCGTATCGCTACGCCACGCACGTCGCGCTTGGCGGCGCTATTGTCGACAGCGTCATACAGGGGGATCTCCTCGTTCGCGGTACGGGCGATCCGTCCTTCAGCGATGCAATGCAGGGCGATGCCATGCTGCCCCTCCGCGCATTGGCAGATTCCCTCTTCGCGCGGGGCGTGCGGCGCGTCGCGGGTCGCCTATCGAGTGCCGGTGACGTCTTCCCTGGCCCGCCGCTCGGATTCGGATGGGCCTGGGACGACCTCGACTTTCCATATGCGGCAGGCGTGGACGAGTTGATGTTCAATGAAGGCCTCACGCGTCTGCGCATTCGCGCGGGCAGCACGGCCGGCGCGCCGGTCACTGTCGCGACCGCGCCGGCTCGCACGTACCCCGACGTGCGCATCACGGCGCAGACTGTCATGGCAGGAGATTCGGCGGCGCGCGCCGGGCGCGGGGTGCGCGTCTTTCACGATACCACCACGTTGGGCACCGTCGTTGTGGACGGCGTGATCGCGGCCGGGGACTCGACCGAACGACGGCTCGCGTTCCGCGACGAGCGCCACGCGTTCCTGGCAGCGTTTCGCGAGGCCCTCAACGATCGCGGCATCGGCGTCGATAGCTCGGGGTTTGGCGTCGTCGCCAGCGCGAACCATGACGCTCGCGAGCCCACGGGTCTGCCACTCGTCTCCTGGAGGTCCGATTCGTTAGGTGTGATCCTCAAGGCGTTCGAGAAGCCGAGCCAGAATCAGATTGGCGAGCTGCTGCTGCGTACGATCGGCCTCGTGGGCGGTACAGCGGGGAGCCCGGAGGAAGGCGCGCGAATCGTGGGCGATGCGCTTCGCGCATGGGGAGCGGCCGCGGACGGTTTCAGAGTGCGCGACGGCAGCGGCTTGTCGCGCCACGACGTGGTGTCACCTGAAACCATCGTACATGTACTGGATGCCATGCGGCGCTCGCCTAACTATGCGGTCTTCCGTGAAGCGCTCCCGATCGCCGGCGTCGACGGCACGCTCGCCAGCAGGATGCGCGGCACGGCAGCTGCCGGTAACGTGCGCGCGAAGACGGGCACGCTCGATATGGTGCGGTCCCTGTCCGGCTACGTCACCGCGGCCGACGGACGACTCCTCATGTTCAGCGTGTTGTGCAACAACTGGCTCGCTGACGTGCGCGAGGTCGACCGCGCGGCGGATGCGATCGCCGTTAGGCTCGCCGAGTTGCGACTGTCGCGGAGCGGCCACTAGTGCAGAGCGTCCTCGAAGCCAGCGCGCGCATCCTGGCGGATATCCATCGCTTGTCGGAGGAGCGCGTCGCGCTGCTGGATGCCGTGGGACGCGTGCTGGCGCGAGACGCCGTCGCGCCGCTCGCGATGCCTCCCTGGCGCAACTCGGCGATGGACGGGTACGCTGTGCTCGCGGACGACATTGCGGACGCGGCAGCCGATCGTCCCGTTAGGCTGCGTGTGCACGAGACGGTCCCCGCCGGCCGTTTCCCCAGCCGCGCGATCACGCGCGGCGAAGCGACGCGGATAATGACTGGCGCGCCGCTCCCCGATGGGGCCGACACCGTGGTGCGCGTCGAAGACACCGACGCAGGCATTGAGGTGGTCGAAATACGTAACGCACGCGATGCGATGAAGAACATTCGCGCGCGGGGAGAGGATTACAATAAGGGTGACGTGGTCCTTTCCGCGGGTGATTCGTTAGGCGCGGCGCAGATCGGCGTGCTTGCGTCGATGGGCATGGGCAGCGTCGACGCGTACCGGCGGCCGCGCGTGGCGCTCGTCAGCTCGGGTGACGAGCTGGTCGATCTCGACCGCTTCGATGAAGTGCTCGCCGGCCGCAAGATCGTGACGAGCAACAGCTATACGCTGACAGCGTTGGTGCGATCGGCGGGGGGCGAGCCAAGGGATCACGGCGTCGCGCCCGACGATCCCGACGCATTGCGTGAGCGGGTCGCAGCCGCGCTGGAGTCGGATTTGATCATCACGTCGGCCGGCGCAAGCGTCGGCGAGTACGACTATGTGCGCCAGGTGCTTGCCTCGTTAGGCGCCGAGCTCAAGTTCTGGCGCATACGCATGCGGCCGGGCGCGCCCCTCGGATTCGGCATCGTGCGTGGTGTGCCGTGGGTTGGACTCCCCGGAAATCCAGTGTCGGCCATGGTGACGTTCGAGCTCTTCGTGCGGCCCGCCATCCGCAAAATGCTCGGAGCGCGGCGGCTATTTCGCCGGCCCGTTCCCGCCGTGCTCGAGGAGCCGATCAACATCCAGGCTAGGCTGACTCATTTTCTCCGCGCCGTGCTGCGTGTGCGCGAAGACGGACGCCTGGGCGTCAGGCTCACAGGGCCACAAGGCTCCGCGATCCTGACCTCCATGGCGAAGGCCAACGCATTGCTCGTGGTGCCTGAGGATCGGCCGTCAGCGGCCGTAGGAGACGTGCTGAACGCCATTCCACTGGGCGAAGAGGGGCAGCTCGCTGAGCATTTCTCGATCTGAACCAACACAGATGCTATAATGGCGCTATGTAGTCGTTGTACTGGCGTAATAAATTGGCAAATTCGTGGCCGTTGGAGCGAATTTGTGGACTTGGTAGAATCAATCTGATCGCAGCCAGCCGCAGTCCCCGCCCGCGGATCTGATTCCCGCCCATCAACTGCGACATTTCCGCAGGCTGATTCAAAACTGATGGCATCGATGTCCCGTAGGCGCTGCTTTCTGGTCTCGTAAACCTGCGCCCGGATCAACGTCGATGTTCCTCAAGCCAGCCTGGCGATCGCTTCGCCGCAGCCCCGCCTTCACGATCACCGCGTCGATGACCCTCGTCATCGGTATCGCGGCGTCAGTCGCGATGTTCGCACTCATTAACACGGTCCTGCTGCAACCGCTGCCTTACGAGAAGTCTGACCAGCTCGTCGCCGCCAGGCACGACCTGCCGGGCGTCAACATTGTGAATGGGAATCAGACAGCCGGGACCTACTTCACTTACAAGAAACTCGCGCGCTCGATCGCTGATATCGGTGTGTATCAGGAGGGCGCCGTCAACCTCTCCGATCCGCGCGCCGGCAGTGATCCCCAGCGCGTGACCTCAGCCTGGATGACGGCGAGCATGATTCCGCTGCTTGGCGTCTCGCCCCTGTTAGGCAGGTCATTCGCTGACGCCGAGGATCTGCCTAACGGGCAGCTGGTCGTGCTCATCAGCGAAGGCATGTGGCGCTCGCGATTCGCAGCGGATCCGCAGATTCTCGGACGTACGCTGGAGATCGCCGGCCGCTCGCGTGAGATCGTCGGCGTCATGCCCAAGCGCTTTCGCTTTCCCAACGCGGACACACGCGTCTGGCTTCCCTTGCAGCTCGACCCCAATGAGCAGTTCCCCGGTGGTTTCAACTACGAAGGCATCGCGCGCCTCAAACCCGGCGTGAGCCTCGCCGCGGCACGACAGGACTTCACCTCGGTGCTGCCGCGGATCGTCGAGCTCTTCCCGAACATGGCGCCGGGCGTTCCGTCTCAAATGCTCCTGGACCAGGCGCGGCCGATTCCAGTGATCGTGCCGCTCAAGCAAGACGTGACGGGCCGTATTTCGCGCACGCTGTGGATCGTGGCCGCGGCCGCGGTTCTCGTTTTGCTCGTTGCGTGCGCGAACGTAACCAACTTGATGCTCGTTAGGGCCGATGCCCGGCAACGCGAGCTCGCCGTTCGTGAAGCAATCGGCGCCGGTCGCGGACGCGTGCTTGCGCATTTTCTAGCGGAGTCGGCGCTCGTCACCGCGATCGCCGGTGCCATTGCCACCGGCCTGGCCGCCGTGGCTATCCGCTTGCTCGTGCGCTCGGCGCCCACTGGTATTCCTCGGCTCGCCGAAGTTCGCATTGACCTGACGACGATTGCGTTCTCAGTCGCCATTTGCGCGCTCGTCACGCTTGCGTGTAGCGTGATTCCCTCACTGCGGATTGGCCGTATCCACCTTTTGAGCGCCTTACGAGAAGGCGGTCGAGGCGGCACAGCCAGCAAGGTGCAGCAGCGCGTGCGCGGCGCTCTGGTAGCAGCGCAGATCGCGCTGGCGCTTGTGGCCCTCGGCGGTTCCGGACTGTTGATCCGCACATTCCTCCAGCTCAACGCGGTGCGACCTGGCTTCAATCCACAGAACGTCGCCACGTTCTGGGTCTCGCTGCCATCGGTGCGTTACCCTAACGACACGGTCGTTAGCCGTTTCTACATACAGCTGCTCGATCGCGCCGCGGCGCTGCCAGGAGTTCAGGCCGTGGGCGTCGCTTCTCGCTTGCCGCTTCTGAGCAGCGGGATGAACCAGAATCCGTTCTATCCCGAGGGAGACAGATCATACGCCAACAAGATTCCGCCGCTTCAGATCTATACCACGACGGACGGCGGCTACTTCAAGGCGATGGAGATCCCCCTGCTCGCCGGGCGCACATTCAATCGGCTCGACACGCAGCGAGCGGACGAGGCAATCATCAGTCAGGCGACGGCCCTGCAATTCTGGAAGGATTCGACCGGCCGCAACGCCATTGGGAAGCGCTTTACGGATCTGCCTGGCGGGCGATGGTACACAATTGTCGGGGTCGTGGGCAACACACGAGATACGTCGCTCGCCGCGCCGCCGTCCGGTACCGTGTACTTCCCCGAGGCACCCGGCTCGACCGAATTCAACTCCCAGTCGCACAATACCATGGCACTCGTCGTGCGCACCGTCGGCGATCCTGTCACGATTACGACGGCCGTTCAGCGCATGGTCAAGGAACTGGATCCGACGTTGCCCTTGTTTGACGTTAGGCCGATGCGTGGCGTCTTCGCTGCGTCCATCGCCCAACTCTCATTCACAATCATGCTACTCGGCGTCGCGGCGATCGTGACGCTGCTGCTCGGTGCGATCGGTCTCTATGGCGTGATGGCATATGTCGTTGCTTTGCGCACACGCGAGCTTGGCGTTCGTATCGCGCTCGGCGCGTCGCCGAGGTCCATCGTCGGCATGCTCACGAGCCAGGGAGTGCTCCTGACGGGCGTTGGAATCGGCGCGGGCCTCCTGCTTTTCTTCTTTGTCGCGCGCACGCTGCGAACATTGCTCTTCGGCGTCGCGCCGACGGATCCGATTACGCTCGCGGCGGCATCGTTACTCCTCGTGGCGGTCGCCGCGCTGGCCAGCTGGATCCCCGCCAGACGGACGTCGCTTCTCGACCCGGCTGACGTTATGCGCGCAGAGTAGCGTTAGGTCTAGTACAACAGCGTCAAGAACAAGGGCCATTCGGATCACGCGGATGTTCGGATAGAAACGGCTTCGGTTCTTCACCGCCCGCGCGCTTCATAGTGTTTGGCGCGCGACGTTTGGAGCGTTTTTCCTTGAAAGATCAAAAGCAACGGCGGGGCCGGCCGACCGCATGCGATGGACTTGTGTGTGACAGGCTTCCGCTTTGTTACAATCCGTTTGTCCCGTCATCCGAATAGCTCTGGCTCTTAGCGTCGCTCAACGAACGACGGACGCCGGATTCGCTAGCCTTGCAGCCGCGCGGCGACGAGCTCGGCGATGTCGACAACGGGCACATACCCTTCCGTGCCTTTCCCCGCATCGCCCAGCATCGTCATGCAGAAGGGGCACGCGACGGCGACTGTATCGGCCCCGGTAGCGACCAGTTCCTCTTTGCGCTCCGCGTTGATGCGCTTGCCTGTGCGTTCTTCCATCCACATGCGCCCGCCGCCGGCGCCGCAGCAGAGCGAGCGGTCCTTGCTGCGCTTCGCCTCGACCACGTCGATCACCGGCAGCGCCTGACGAATGACGTCGCGGGGCGCGTCGTAGACACCGTTGTAGCGCCCGAGGTAGCAGGCATCGTGGTAGACGATACGCTGCGCTGCGTTCTGCGCTCCGCTGAGCGGAATGCGCCCCTGTTCCAGCAGCGCCGCGATGTACGTCGAATGGTGCACGACCTCGTAGTGGCCACCTAACGACTCGTATTCGTTGCCGATCTGGTGGAAACAGTGCGGGCAGTTGGTGATGATCGCTTTGACCTTGTAGCGATCGAGTGTCTCGATGTTCTGCTTGGCGAGCATCTGGTAGAGATACTCGTTCCCCATACGACGAGCGGGGTCGCCGTTGCAGCTCTCTTCCTGTCCCAGAATCGCGAAGCGCACGCCGGCCGCTTTGAGAATGCGCGCCACCGCGATTGTGGTCTTCTTTGCGCGGTCGTCGAAGGATCCCATGCACCCTACCCAATACAGCACTTCCGGCGTCTCGCTGCGCTCGGCTAGCTGCGCCATGGTCGGAATGTCGAGACCCGCGGCCCAGTCGGCGCGGCTCAACGGCGGAAAAGCCCATGGTGCGCCGTTGCGCTCGAGCGCTTCGAATGCGG
>DATBKN010000189.1:0-2382 GCA_036555845.1 Gemmatimonadaceae bacterium
ACTCGGACAGACGATGGCCCAGCACGAGTCGATCGTCTGCGACTCGCAGCACGTAGGTGAAGTGCGGATCGCTCGTGATCCCTGACGTCGCCGTGTCAGGCCGCTTGCCGGGAACCCACGCGTCTTCGCTCAAAAGACGCGCACGCCGCGCGGAACCTTGTAGAACTGCGGGTGGCGATATGGCTTGTCGTTGCCGGGGTCGAAGAGCGGGCCGGCATCGCCAGGCGCAGACGCGACGATCTGCTCGCTAGGCACGACCCAGATGCTCACCACCTTCCCGCGTCGCGCGTACACGTCGCGCGCGTTCTGCAACGCGTGCTCGGCGTCCACGGCGTGGACGCTTCCAGCATGCTCGTGTGGCGCGCCCTCACCTTCCTGCGTGAATACCTCCCAGAGCGGCCACTGTGTGTCGTTCTGCGGCTCCCGGCCGTCGTCCGGCGTCATTCGTTAGGCGGCGCTCGCCGCCGAGCGCTTCCGCGCGTAGGCTGCCGCCGCGTCGCGCACCCAGGCGCCCTCGTCGTGCGCCGAGCGCCGTGCGGCGAGGCGCTCGCGATTACACGGCCCATTCCCCTTGATCACCTGGTAGAACTCGTCCCAATCGATCTCGCCAAATTCCCAGTGCTCCGTCTCGGCGTTGTATTTGAGATCCGGATCCGGGAGTGAGACGCCAATCGCGCGGGCCTGCGGGACCGTAAGGTCGACAAAACGTTGCCGCAGGGTGTCATTGCTCTCGCGTTTCACCCGCCAGCGGATCAACTCGGCGCTGTTAGGTGAATCCTTGTCGGACGGGCCAAACATCATGAGCGACGGCCACCACCAACGATTCACCGCGTCCTGCACCATCTCTCGCTGCGCCGGAGTTCCGGCCGCGAGCACGCTGCAGATCTCGTATCCCTGGCGCTTGTGGAAGTTTTCTTCCTTGCAAATACGGACCATCGCACGCGCGTACGGGCCGTACGACGTCTTGGCAAGCATCGTTTGATTGACGATCGCGGCGCCATCCACGAACCAGCCGATTACTCCAATGTCGGCCCACGTCAGCGTGGGATAATTGAAGATGCTGGAGTACTTGGCCTTGCCTGTAAGCAGTTGATCGACAAGCTCTTCGCGGCCGATGCCTAACGTTTCCGTGCCACAGTAAATATAGAGCCCGTGGCCGGCCTCGTCTTGCACCTTGGCGAGCAGCGTGATCTTGCGTCTCAAGGACGGCGCGCGTGTGATCCAGTTCCCCTCCGGCAGCATGCCGACGATTTCCGAGTGGGCGTGCTGCGACATCATTCGGATCAGCTGCTTGCGGTACTTCTCCGGCATCCAGTCCTTCGGCTCGATCGTCTCGCCGCGCTCGAGGCGAGCCTCGAACTCCGCCATCAGTTCTGGCGGCTCGGCGGACTCCGGAGATCGTGGCATGGCTGGGGTCATTCGATCAGTCTAAACGATGCGAGGGGGACAAGCGGAGATTATTCGACCACCCCGCGCGTTGCAACGGCCGTGCGCGCCGCTACGTTAACGTCGCCTGCCACACGGACTTCGAAATGCCTCCCGTCTCCGATCCTTCGCCGATTGTCGAACCCGGCAACGCATTCGTCGATATCGCGAACGGAATCGCGCGTGTCACTTTTTCGCACCCGAAGAGCAATTCGCTGCCGGGGGCGTTGCTAGGCGACCTCGCCAAGGAATTTGACGCCCTCGCGAAGGCCAGCGACGTCAGGGTGATAATCCTGCAGAGCCAAGGCGGCGGCACGTTTTGCGCCGGAGCTTCGTTCGCCGAATTCAAAGCCATTACCAACGCTGCCGAGGGCAAGGAGTTTTTCAGCGGATTCGCCCGCCTCGTGCTCGCAATGATCCGTTGTCCCCAATTCGTACTGGGTCGTGTGCATGGAAAAGCTGCCGGCGGCGGGATTGGGATGATTGCGGCGTGCGACTATTCGTTCGCGCTGGATACGGCCTCGGTGCGACTCAGTGAGCTCGCGCTAGGCATCGGGCCGTTCATCGTTGGGCCGGTGATCGAGCGACGAGTCGGCTCCGGCGCCTTTGCCGCCATGGCTATCGACACGGAGTGGCGCGACGCGGCGTGGTGCGAGCGGCACGGCCTCTTCTCGCGTGTTTTTGACACGACGCATGCGATGGATGCGGTGCTCAACGTGACGGCCACTCGACTCGCCAATTCGAATCCGGCGGCCATGGCGCGCATGAAGCGCATGTTCTGGAGCGGGACCGAGAATTGGGAGGCGCTCCTGTTCGAGCGCGCATCGATGAGCGGAGAGCTGGTGCTCTCGGATTATACCAAGCGAGCCATCGCAGCCTTCGACGCGCGCGCCTAACGAGCGATCGGTGGGGTCAGTATGCCTTGGTCCAGATGGCGATGACAGCGCAGGCGTCGTT
>DATBKN010000190.1:0-3665 GCA_036555845.1 Gemmatimonadaceae bacterium
CGTCGTACCGCTGCAAGCGATTGAAAACAAAGAGCTAACACCCAGTGCGGCTGTCAGCAAAAACGATCGCGTCATGCGCTACAATCTCCCGCCGTGGCGACCAGAGCACCCTGCCCAAAGGGTCGGGGACTACGATTGTATCACATACGTCGGACGTTGGTAATCTGCTGCCAAGGCCTGCGTGCTCGCTCGGGGAGGAGACAGCCGAGGCCAGGTGCCTCCAGCCCCTCCAGAATCGCTCGTTAGGCTTGCCCGCTGGCGGTTCGCCTACGGAAGGATCTTCGGCGCGGTGTTTGGCGGCAGCGCGATGAGCCGTACTTGCTTGGACCGATCCGTGATGATCGCAGAACCGCCCGGGAACGTAGCGATGTCCTTGCCGCTGCTGGAACCGGAGTGAGAGAAGATGCCGGCGGCAAAAGGCGCCTCGACCGCGCAGTACTTGTCGCCATGAAGCGCGCATAGTCCATCGACGTCGAGTAGAGACCCCCGGACGCACGGAAGAAGGGCCGCTGCGCATTACGCGTTCAGTGCTTCTCCGACAAATACATCATTCTCGAAAGCGCCCCTCGGCGCGCCAGCTCGGCGACGGTCTCGAGGTAATCGATCTGTCTCGTTAGGCCCGTGCCGAGTTGCGGCTCGAGCTCCCCTCGATGCGCGTGCAAGGCGGCGAGTCTGCCGGAAGCGTTCGCCAGCGACGTCGCTGTGCGATCCTCCGTCTCAACGAGACGCAGACCTTGCGACGCGATCAGCTTTTCATTCTCGCCGGGTGCTACGAAATGTGTGTCACCGTGCACGCTGCGACGCCGGGCTTCGTCATTCGACATCTCACCCGTTAGGACTCCGGCGTCCGTGAACAGCAAGCGTCCGCCAGGCTTCAGCACACGCGCGGCCTCTTTGAGGAACTTGGAGCGGTCGCGCATGTGCAGAATCACATCGATTGAAATCGCCGCATCGAAAGTCGCCGCGGGAAAGGGGAGCGGGTCATTCAGATCGGCCTGTGCCAACGAGAGCAAAGCGTCCACGCCGAGCGACTTCGCGCGCAAGCGTGCGACGCGCAGCGCGGCGTCACTCACTTCGACTCCTGTACCGTGGCACCTAACGAGCGAGAGGATGAATGTCAGTGGTCCGGCTGGGCCGCAGCCTAGGTCGATCAGCCGGCTCGTGGGCACGAGGTGCAACCGCGCGATGTCGCCACGAATCTCGTCCGCACTCACCCACGAGTGTTGCCCGATGTCTTCGCCGTATGCCTCGCGGCGGATCTGCCGCATCAGCGGCGATTCGAATTCTCTAAAGAACGACTCGTAGTCGCTCAAAATCAGCTGCCCACGAAAACGCGGGCGATTCTCGTCGTCCCGATGATGAATCCGGCGAGCAAAGGCCCGTGCACGACGACTGCAGCCGGGATGACACTCCAATACGCTCGCGTCGGAACCCAGCGTTCACGGAATCCGCGAGCGAGGACGAGGAGCGAGAGTGGGAGAGTGAGAGCGATCGCTGTTATGAGGCCCGGCATGTATGTGCGAAACGTAACCGCAAGCACGATGTGCATAAGAGCATTGAGCCCGATAACGGCTGCAAAGACGAGCATTGTATAGGCACCGCTCGTCGACGATTCGTTCCTCGCGGCTAAGAGAGCGAGGAAGAGGCCGAGCACCGTGAGGACGAAGAGGCTGACGCGAAGCTCGGAGACTTCGATTCCGGCGTAGAAGGCGCGGAGCAGCGCCGGGCCGCGCGCCTGCATCATGGAGAGCATGCGCGGCGCGGCGATCGCTTCCTCGCTGTTATGCAGCGCGAAGACCAGGCCAATCAGGAAGTAAAAGGTTTGTCTCGTCATGGGGGAGGATGACGATTTCAGGACTCGTTAGGGCAGCGGCAGACTACTATCGAATGTAATCCTGCAGCTCCGGCACGTTCATCACCCACTCGTGTAAGGCGTGCGAACTGGCCTTTCCTGTCACGTCGAGATGCAGCTGGCGCACGACAGTGGGTGGACCTCCCACGCCGTCGACTCTGTCGATGACGACGACGTTCGCGCTATCGAGCGGATAACGGGACTCTCCGATTGCGAGCGTGCGATTACCCGGATGATACGTATACTCGAACTCTTTGGAACCAATCGTTAGGGAGTGTTGCAGCGGGACGCGCTCATCAATGAACACCGGCCCCACGCTTTCGCGCACGGTGCCGCTGCCTGGACGCATCCAGCGTGGCTGACCGCGCAAAATCACCAGGAGCTCGATCGAGGCGTTATCTGGAGTGCCACTGTAGTATGCGTAGAACTGCGCGCGATCCGACAGGTTGGCGGCGCTGCCTCCCTTGACGGGTTGGCCATAGGCAACGATCGGCATAACGACAGCGAGTGTAGCCAGCCAGCGAGAAGTAGTCATCGATACCTCCAAGCGGTGCATGCGCGACGTGACTAGTCAGTCGCGCTCGGCGCTAATACCCGCACTTTCGGTACCCACTTTGCTGGCGGTCTACCGAAGAGATCGCTAAGCTCGCGCGCTTCAAGGCAGGGCGATTTCGCGCTCTTCTGTGACGGCGTACGCCGTGCTGGCTGCGTCGATGAAGTTCTGTTCGTCGAGTCCCGACTCGTGCCACTCGGTGCTTTTGCGAGCTTCTATTAGAGAGCGGGCGTCGTCGAACCATAGCTCAGCGATACCGTCGAAGTCGGGCGCACGTGCGTCACCCGGTGGCAGAATGGTGCGCGATTGCACGAAGCGGCGGAGGCCAGGGATGCGCGCGCCGATGGGTGCATGCACGTCGCGCCAGTAGCTGTCGAAGTCCCCGTGGCTCATCCCGGGACGCTTGCGGAAGCAGTAGACGACCTTGATCATGACCTAACGAGCATCCTCCTTGCCTCGCTGCCTAACGAGATGACCTAATCGCTAGATGCCTGGCAGAGCCAGCAAGTCACGCCGCTCTCGGATTTCATCGAGCGCTTGGGTCACGGAATCATACGCTGGCAGTTGCTGGTCGCGATTGGCGCGGCGGATCGCGCGCAGAGTCAGTCCCCAGGCGAGCGCGCTCGACAACGTCGGCCATACGACGACCACTAGCCGAGTGCTCATCCAATAGCCCGGCCACATGTTCGACGCCAGGATGCCAAGTGCAGCAGTCGACGCGAGCGCTGTGAGGAAGAGCGGCATCACGACGAAGGATGCGTTGATGCGCCGTCGCCAGCGGTGGGCGCATCGCTCACAGAGAAAGATCCCAGCCGCGACCGGCAAGTCATCAGGGTCCGCCGAGAATGGCAGCGCGGCACTGCATGCGCCGCAACGTCCTTGCCGATTCCGAGCGCGCGCTCGGCTGCGCAGTCGTCTGATTCCCCAGAAGGCGAGGGGCGAGGCGAGCGTGGCGAGAATCGACAGGAAGCCCGGCACTGACACAAGCAAGATGGGATGGAACATGATGCATACCTCCCGCGTTGCGCCTAACGATCTCATGGCGTGCCACAAGACTCGTTAGGGCCTGACCGTGACTTGTGCCCCAGCTGCGAAATACGGATACGATACTGGGCGCGCAATAATAGTAACGCGGCCCGGCTTGAGCGCATGCACGACCCCAGCGTCAACGCGCGCGGTACCGGAATCAGTAGAGGTCCGGCGCGCTACGGTTGGGCTAATCGCGGGGAGGCAGGACCCAGACCGTGTGAATATCGTGCG
>DATBKN010000191.1:0-4039 GCA_036555845.1 Gemmatimonadaceae bacterium
TGCCATCGTTCGAATACAAAGGGATGATGGGAGGGATGGCCGCCTTCAAGCACTACGTGACGTTCGGCTTCTGGAAACAATCGTTGATGAAGGACCCTCAGGGAGTCTTCGAGAAGGACAGGCCGATGGCTTCGGGACGCCTAACGTCTGTGAAGGACTTGCCGCCGGACAAGGTCCTCATCGCCTATGTCAAGGAAGCTGCCGCGCTCAACGACAACGGTGTAAAGGTGCCGCGCCCGCCGCGCGCCAAAGTCGCCGCCCAGCTGCGCGTGCCGGCGGATCTCGCCAAGGCTCTCGAGAAAAATGCGAAGGCGAAGGCGACCTTCACCGGCTTCAGTCCGTCGCAGCGCAACGAGTACGTCGAGTGGCTTACCGACGCCAAGCAGGACGCGACACGGTCGCAGCGCCTCGCAACCACGATCGAATGGCTCGCGCAAGGGAAGCCGCGAAATTGGAAATACATGCGCATGAAGTGATCGATGGCGGCGTGAACAGCTGAGGGCCGGGCACGACCGTTGCGCTTTCATGCGAGTCGCAACGGATTCGAGGTGGTTGGTGGCTCGCACTGTGGATCGCATCGGACTCAGCAACGAGTCGCTGTGGACAGCGACCTCGACGATCGAGTCGTTCCCCTCACTCACTGAAGATCTCACGACAGATATCTGCGTCATCGGCGCCGGCATCGCCGGAATGTCGATCGCGTATGCTTTGAGCAGGGCCGGCAAACGCGTCGTGGTGCTGGAGACCAATCGAGTGGGCGGCGGCATGACATCGATGACGACGGCGCATCTGACGTGCGCCGTCGATGATCGCTACTTCGTCCTCGAGGAGCTGCACGGCCGCGACGTCACGCGCCTCATCGCGGGAGCGCACATGGCGGCGATCGATCGCATCGAACAGATCGTCCGGGAGGAACGTATCCTGTGCGGCTTTGCGCGTCTGAACGGCTATCTGACGTTAGGTGTGGAAGACGAGGCCGAGATCCTGGCGCGGGAACTGGAGGCTGTGCACCAGGCCGGCATAGCGAGCGTCGAGTTGGAAGAACACACGGTATATCCCGGTCGTGGTGCCGAGCCGTGTTTGAAGTTCCCGCGACAGGCGCGATTTCATCCGCTCGAGTACATGCACGGACTGAGCGACGCCATTGCGCGGCTCGGCGGTCGCATCTATTGCAATACCCACGTCGATTCCGTCAACGGCGGTTCCCCGGTCGAAGTGTGCGCTGGGACGCACGTGGTGCGCGCCGAGGCCGCGATCGTGGCCACCAATTCGCCGATCACCGAGCGCTTTGCCATTCATACGAAGCAAGCACCGTACATGACGTACGTCATCGCGGCGCCTCTCGAGCTGGGCAACGTTTCGGACATGCTGTCATGGGACACAGAAGACCCATACCACTATGTCCGCCTGCAGCACGTGAATGGGCGAGCCGGAGAAAAGTCACCGGACTACGTCATTATCGGCGGCGAGGACCATAAGACTGGGCAGGAAAGCGACGCCGAGGCTCGCTATGAGCGACTGGCCGACTGGGCACGCGATCGATTTCCGGCGATGGGTCCGATCGAGTACACGTGGTCCGGCGAGATCATGGAGTCGATCGACAGACTGGCGTTCATCGGAGCTAGCCCTAACGAGGACGAGAACGTGTATCTGGTGACGGGTGAATCGGGCGTCGGTATGACGCACAGCACGATCGCGTCGCAAATCCTGACGGACGCGATCTTCGGCCGCGCGAGCCAATGGGCCGAGCTGTACGACCCCGGACGCCGCCGGCTGCGAGCCGTCGGCAACTATCTGAAGGAGAACCTCAACGTCGTCGCACAGTACGCAGATTGGCTGACGGGCGGCGACGTCGCTTCACCCGATGCAATAATGCCCGGCGAAGGCGCAATCATTCGGCGCGGTCTGCACAAAGTGGCCTGCTATCGCGACGAGCTCGGCACGCTGCACGAACGATCGGCCGTGTGCACCCATCTTGGGTGCATCGTGAGGTGGAACCCTAACGAGCGCACGTGGGACTGTCCCTGTCACGGCTCGCGCTTCGATGGTCGCGGTGCGGTGATCAGCGGACCGGCGAGCCAGGACCTCGCGCCATGGTCCGAAGACGAAGCGGCAGCGGCGCGGAAGCATGGCGAAGCCAAGCACTGAGAGAGAAGCGTCGACTCTCGAGCTGAAAGAGGATCGTGAGTTCGAGGAACGTGAGCGACTGGTCCGCCGTGTCGGCACCTGGCTGTTGTGCGCGTTCCTGGTCGCCGCACTGGCGGGGCTCTTTGGATCCGGGCCGTTGAGCGCCGCCGCGGCACGATCCAGCGACAGCGCCGTTGAAGCGCGCTATGAGCGTTTTGCCCGCAACCGCGCGACGACTGTTTTGGATCTCTCACTTCATGCCGCCGCAGGCCGGGTACACCTCGAGCTCAACAGGGCGTTCGTCGAGACAGTCAAAGTCGAGCAGTTAACGCCCGAGCCCGCGGCGATCTCGGCGTCCGCGGCGCGCTACGTATACGAATTTGCAGCGGCTGGGCCCGACAGCATCGTGCGTGTCGTCCTGCGGTACCGGCCAGAGACGTTAGGCTGGCTCACGGTGGTCATTACGTCGGCACGATCGCGGCTGCGACTTCGTCAGCTCGTGTATCCATGAGGGGGAAGTATGGAGCTCATCGTTCGCTGCACGCTCATCTATTTGGGGTTACTGCTCATCTTTCGAATCGCCGGCAAGCGGGCGCTGGCACAGATCACCACGTTCGACATCGTGATGTTGCTGATCATCGCGGAGACCACGCAGCAAGCACTTGTGCATGACGACGCTTCGCTGACGAATGCATTCATCCTGATCGTCACGTTCTTCACGCTCGAGATCGTGTTCAGCCGGCTGACGTCGCGCTGGCCCAAGTTGGATAAATGGCTGAACAGTCGGCCGGTCGCGCTCATGCGCGATGGCCGCGTGCTCGACGATCGACTGACGGCGGAGCGCGTGAGCGTCGATGACATCCGCCGCGCCGGACGCGAGACCCAGGGCGTTGCAAACCTGGGCCAGATCGAGCACGCCGTGCTGGAGAACGACGGCGCAATCTCGGTGATTCCACGCGAGTGATATCACTTTGCAAGTGCCTAACGCGGGCTCCAGCTGCGTGTCGCATGGGGCATGAGACTTGCTCGCGCACTCAGCACGAGCAAGCCACATCACTCAGTAGAGGAGGACCATATGGCAAGCAATAAGAGCAATCGCGGCAGAGGAAACGGCGGCAATGGTCGCCAAGCCTCGCAACGTGGCGACGAAAACGAGCGCCGACAGGAAGCGAGCTCGGGGAGACAGGGTGGTCAGGGAACTCAGAGCAGTCAGGGCGGGCGCAAGCAAGCAGCCGGTTCGCGTGGCAGCGGCCGCGGTAAGAACAGCGGTGGGCGCGGCAACGACCGTTAGCCACGCTGACCCTCATCAATTCGCTTTAAGGAGTCATATATGCAGGTATCAACGCTGAACGATCTCTTCGTCAAAGAGCTGCGTGACGTTTATAACGCCGAGCGCCAACTCATTCGCACACTGCCAACGATGGCGAAGAAGGCGAATTCGCCAGATCTGAGTCAGGCCATCGAAAATCATCTCGAAGAAACGCAGGAGCAGGCGAAGCGACTCGAACAAGCTTTCGAGCTTCTCGATGTGAGCTCGCGCGGTCCAGTCTGCAAAGGAATGAAAGGCATCATCGACGAAGGCAAGGAAACGCTCGAAGAAACAGACGAGCCCGATGTGACCGACGCCGGAATCATCGCTTCGGCACAGAAGGTCGAGCATTACGAGATTGCCACGTACGGGACGTTATGCGAATACGCGAATGTCCTTGGACACTCCGAGATCGCTGACCTTCTCAAAACAACGCTCGAGGAAGAGAAGGCTGCCGACCAGAAGCTCAGTCAGCTCGCCGAACGCGGCATCAACGCGATGGCAACGACCGACGGCAACGGGGACTCTGAGGAGATGGGCAACGGAAACAGTAAGAACCGCCGCAAGCGATAAACGCAGCAAAGACAGGTCGCGACGCAAGCA
>DATBKN010000192.1:0-2748 GCA_036555845.1 Gemmatimonadaceae bacterium
AGTGGCTTTACGGCTCTCGATTCGATCGTCGCCGAGGAAGCAGAGGGGCAGGTGCGGGAGGCCGTCGAACGACTGTCACCGACGCAGCGTGAGGTCTTCACGCTTCGGGCAGGGGAGGGCCTTTCGTACAAAGAGATCGCAGAAGTGGTTGGCACAACGGAGGGGGCGGCGCGGGTGCACTACCACAACGCGCTACGCACGATCAAGGACGCGCTATATGTCTGATTGCTCAAACATCGAGATTCGCGAAGCTCTGCCGGAATTATTGCACGGCAGGCTCCACGCCATCCAGGCGGCGAAGGTCCGCGAACACGTCGCGCGCTGCACGGAGTGCGCGGCCGAGCTCGAGCTGTTGCAGCGCGTTCAGCGAGCCTACTCCGCGGCGCCGGCGGTGGACACCGCGGCGATCGTGGCAGCGCTTCCGCGACGGCGTGCCCGCCGGACGTTCTCGTTAGGTATGCTCCGGGCGGCGGCAGCCATCGTTCTGCTGCTCGCCGGGGCCGTCATCATCCGATCCGCGATGAACGGATCGGAGAACGGCAAGAGCAATCAGGTCGTCGTGACGCCGCAGGACACGCCGGCTGTTGTTGTGCAACGCGACACGCCGGTCACAGTCCAGCGCACCGCGCAGCCGCGCGTGCTCGCGATGTCGGTCAGCGAGCTCGACGACCTGGATGCCGATGAAATGGAATCCCTCTTGAGCGCGCTCGATCGTCTCGATGCCGCGCCCGTCGCTGAACCGGATACGCTCATGGGAAGCGTGTCCGGAGTCGGCACATAGCAGGAGCAATAGAGACAACATGTTGAAGAGACAATTCATGATCGCTTTGGCGGGCGCCGCGCTGGTGACCGTCTCGTTAGGAGCGCAGGATACGACACAGCGGCGCGAACGCACCGACTCCGTGCGACGCCGGTTCCAGGAGCGCTTCGGCGCGGTCATCAAGGAACGCCTGCAGCTGAGCGACTCACAAGTCGTTAGGCTCGGCGAAACGAATCGTAAGTTCGAGGAGCAGCGTCGCACACTGATCCAGCAGGAGCGCGACGTGCGCATGTCACTGCGCGACGAGCTCATGGGGCAGAACCAGTCGGCTGCGAATCAGCAGCGCATTTCGGAATTGCTGGACCGTGCTATCCGCGTGCAGCGGCAGCGCGTCGAGCTGCTCGAATCTGAGCAGCGCGAGCTGGCTCGGTTCTTAAATCCCACGCAGCGGGCAAAGCTGCTGGGGATGCAGGAGCAGATTCGCCGGAATGCGATGGAGCTGCGCGGACGTGGGCCCGAGATCCGTGATCGTATGCGCGACGGCCGGCGCGATCGCGCACAGCGGCCGCTGCGGCGACCAACGCCGCGTCTCCGTCCGCCCGCGCAGTAGTCTTTAGTGCTTGGCTCTTAGCCCTTCAGGTTTCGGCCCCAAGAGCTAAGGCCTAAGAGCTAGAAGCTAGGAACTTGCCTTCTTGGGGCGATACATTGCGCATCGGTCGCCCGGGTGGCGGAACCGGCAGACGCAGCGGACTCAAAATCCGCCGAGCGCAAGCTCTTGAGGGTTCGACTCCCTCCCCGGGCATGTGACAAGCGCAGAACAGACTGCAGGACGCGGCCCTCGCCGATCTCGCTGGCGACGGGTCGCGTTTGCGTTAGGCGCGATCGTTGCCGTGGCAGCCGCGGCGTGCGCGTGGCTCCTGCGTGACCCCACGCCGTACTTCGTTGGACGTCGCTCGCAGCTGATCGGTAGCGACACGATCGCGAGCAGAGCCGACTCGCTGAGCAGCGATCTCGAGCTGCGCCTGCACGCGGCGAACGGCTTCGCGGTCGATATCGCCGTTAGGCGGCCTCGCGCTGCAGCGCCGCCACGCAGCCGTCGCCTCTTCGTCATTCTCGGTGGCCAGCGAGCGGGGAAGGAGGCCGCGCTGCTCTTTCCGGACACGCGCGGAACCGTCGTGGCGGCGATCGAGTACCCATATCACGGTGCGCCGAGCCCCAAGGGTATCGCCGTCGTCGCCCAGGCGCCGGCGATCCGCCGCGCGATCCTCGATACGCCCCCGGCGATCATGCTCGCTCTGGACCATCTGCTCGCGATGCCTGACGTCGACACGACTCGCGTCGAACTGATCGGCGCGAGCTTCGGCGCACCATTCGCCGCGGCCGCGGCGGCATTGGATCAGCGCGTGACGCGGCTCTGGCTTTTGCACGCGGCTGCCGATCCGTATCAGCTGCTCGACCACAACATGCACAAGTACATCGGGCTCGCGCCCGTGCGCGCGGCGGCGGCCGGTATTGCGAACGTGCTCATCGCTGGACCGCGACTGGACCCGGCGCGCTGGGTCGCACGCGTCGCGCCGCGCCCCGTGATCATGATCAACGCGCTCGAGGATGAGCGCATCCCGCGCGCCCTCGTCGATCGCCTGTTCGCCAGCGCGTCGCAGCCGAAGGCGCAATACTGGCTCCCGGGAATGCACATGCAGCGCAACCGGCGCGACGTGCTCGGCGCGCTAGTGGATACTGTACTTGCCTTGGCGGAGCGTGAGCCGCTGCGTTAGGCTCTCGTACGAAAAGTGCAACTGCGGTTCGGATGACACGAATGGAGCAGACCGAACGGAGCGAGAGCCTGAAACAGAGCACAGCTCGTCACATGTGGCTACTGACTTTTGCTTTTTGTAAAAGAACAAAGCTTTACGACACTCGCTGGCCGTAGCCTATGAACTGCTTCTAGCAGCGACGAACCGAATCTGGTCCTATCCGACATGTCCGCT
>DATBKN010000193.1:0-1694 GCA_036555845.1 Gemmatimonadaceae bacterium
CGGCCCGTTCATGCAGCCGTACGCGCCGCCTGAGGCGATCGAGTTCATCGGCCGCGTCACCCTCGAGCAGGACGTGACGGCTGACTAGCGGTAGAGGCGATTCGCCTCGATGTATCTGCAGACGGCATCCGGCAGCATGTAACGAATGCTCCTGCCTGACGACACGCGTGCCCGAATGTCCGTCGACGAGATGTCGAGCCCGGGACAGTCGAATCCGTCGATGCGATCCGACGGGATCACGCCGTCGTGAGGCATCTCGGTGCCGCTGCGCGGCGCTGCTCCGATACGCGCGTGTCGCGCGATTCGCTCCGGCTCCCGCCAGTGACGTATGTCGGCCAGCGCGTCGGCGCCGACGATGAACCAAAAGGCGTCGTCCAGGCGCTCACCGGCAAGCGCTTCGAGGGTGTCGGCCGTGTAGCTCGGCCCCTCGCGCCGCAACTCAATGTCCGAGATCCCGAAGGCATCATTGCCCTCGATTGCGAGCCGCAGCATCGCGAGACGGTGCTCAGCCGGCGTGATCGCTCGTTCGCTCTTCCGCCAGGGATTCCCGGCCGGCACGAAGAGCACCTCGTCGAGCGAGAGCTGCTCGCGCGCGCACTCCGCGAGCAACAGGTGCCCGTTGTGAACGGGGTCGAACGTGCCGCCGAGAATGCCAACCTTCATAGTGGGAAGCGTACACGGGGCCAACAGGAGCGGGCTGAGCGATGGAAATCGGCAAGACGTCCTACGCGAAGACGCGCAAGCAATGGCGGACCTGGCTCTCGAAGAACGCCGCGAAGGAACGAGAGGTCTGGCTCGTGTACTACACCAAAGCCAGTGGCAAGCCGTTCGTCGCCTACAACGATGCGGTAGAGGAAGCGCTCTGCTTCGGCTGGATCGACAGCATCCTTAAGAAGCACGGGCCGGACTCCCGCGCCCAACGCTTCAGCCCTCGCCGCCCGGGGAGCAAGCTGTCCGAGCTCAACAAAGAACGCGTCCGGCGGCTGATCGAGCAGGGATTGATGACGCCGGCGGGGCTCGCCGCCGCCGGCGATGTCAGCGCGCCGTTCGTCGTGCCACCCGACATCCTTCGCGCGCTGAAGAAGGACAAGGAGACGTGGGCGAACTTCCAGACGTTTCCGGAGAGCTACAAGCGCATCCGCATCGGCTGGATCGACAACTCGCGGAACAATGCGGACGTCTTCGAACGCCGTCTCAACTACTTCCTCAAAATGACAAAGCAGAACAAGCGGTTCGGCATGCTGCAGTAGCGCTGCCTACTCTTCCCATCGCAGCTCGACTTCGCCGAAACGCACCGCATCCCCCTCGCGCGCTCCTGCCCGACGCAATGCAGCAGAGACGCCCATGCGCCGGAGCCGGCGGAGGGCCTCGGCGCGCGACTCATCCGACTGCAAGGCGAGCATCTCTACGAGCGTTATGGGCTGCTCTCCGGTTACCCGGAACCCGCCGTCCTCTCGCTCCACGGCGAATCGAGGCTGCCGCGGGCGGGGGCGCAGGACCTCCGCCGCCGCTGGCTCTGCTGGAGCTTCCTGCTCATCGTCCTCGCGGATGCGCTCGAGCATCTGAAACGCGACTTTCGCGAGCTGTGTTGTGCCGTCGCGCGTCGCCGCGGAGATGAACACATGTGGCCTTCCAAGCCGGCCTGCCAGCGCCTCGATCTCGCTGTCGCGCCCTTCGACGATCACGATGTCCAT
>DATBKN010000194.1:0-4104 GCA_036555845.1 Gemmatimonadaceae bacterium
GACTGCACTCGCGTACGGATTGGGTCGACACAGGAGCTAGACGCGTCCCGGCAGATTTGCGCCTCGAACTGGATCCGAAACTGACCCTCGAATGCACCGACCGCGAACCCCTCTCGGTGGTTGACCATCCACGGACCGCGTAGCGGCAGCGTATCCACGTGTGTGGTACCGGGATCGACGCGCACATCATATCCGCCGACGCAGAACCAAGCCGGTGAGTACGCAGCGGTCCGACGCCCTGGTCCCGCCGTCACGGCGTAGACGGGGTATGGCATTGCGCCCGAGCAGCGCGAAAGAGTGATCGGCTGCGCAATGGTGTTTGTGAAAGAAGTTATGACAGTCAGCGTGTACTCTCGATCAATGCCGACACCGCGGCCTGGTGCTGCCACATACGATGGCTTATCGGTCATCAAGCGAGCAGGCTTCGCGAATACGGTAGGGTCGCACGAGAACACCGCGGCGGTCAGAAGCGCCGCGGGGACGCCTAAACCTCGTCGTCTGCTAGAGCGCATCGTGCAGCCTAACTCTTAATTGTGCTGCGAGGCTCGGGCACGAAGAGGCGCGAACACCTGCTTATGCCGAACAGTTTTCGCGGGATAATTCTGATCGTCTGTTCCACACAGTGATCATAAGTTGCCCATAAACAAGTCGTTAGATATTCGCGGACTCGCGTGATAAGAAATTATGCGCGCGTGGCAAGTAGGGATAATCACAATCGGCGCGTAGTGGTCGAGGAAGGTCCCCCGGCAGGCTCGCGTCGCGCCAGTCGGTCCAGCGGGCTTTGAATCGGCACGCCCCGCTCCAGCACGTGCAAATAGATCATCGTCGTGCTCACATCTCGATGCCCCAAGATCTCCTGAACAGTGCGAATATCCGTGCCGCCGCGCAGTAAGTGCGTCGCGAACGAATGCCGGAACGTGTGCGCACTCACACGCTTGTTGATCCGAGAGCTCGCGGCAGCTCCAGCGATCGCTCGCTGAATAGTGCTTGGGTGCAAATGCGCGCGGAAAGTTCGCCCCGTCCTCGCATCGCGATGTGTCCGCGCCGCGGGGAATAGCCACGCCCAGCGCCAATCATGCGTCGCCGTCGGTGCCTTCCGATCCATTGCATACGGCAATGGTATCGTCATGCCGCCAACTCGCATGTCACGCCAATGCAATTGGCGAACACGACGCAGCTGTTCCTCCACGGCAGCGAGAAGACTCTCCGGCAGGACAGTGCGCCGATCGCGAGCGCCCTTCCCATCGCGCACTGTCAACGTGCGTCGTCGCACGTCGACATCCTTGACGCGCAGCTGCAGCGCCTCGTTCAAGCGCAAACCGGAGCCGTACAGCAACTCGACAACGAGTCGTGCATGGCCACGCAAACAATCCAACACGAGCTGCACGTCACCAGGTTCGAGCACGTTAGGCACGCGTTTGGGCCGCTGCGCCATCGGCACGGCAGTGACGCCGCCTAGCGGGCGGCCGAGCACGCGATACAGAAAGCGCAACGCGGCAGCGGCCTGATTCTGCGTCGAGGCAGCCACACGAGACCGCACAGCCAAGGACTCGAGAAACGCGCGTACATCGGCGCCACCGCATTCGCCCGGATGCCGCATTCCGCAGAACTTCACGTAGCGCCGCACCCAACCGATGTACGCCTTCTCCGTCCGCGAACTCATATGCAGCGCGCGCATCGCGCGCCGCAGGCCGCCGAGCAGGGTTGGTTCGGTCACCGACGCATGATGCACGCGCGGGTGCCGGCACCATCATCATTCTATTTCACAACGTCGCGCTTGAGCTCCACGACAATCACTTCGATCGGTGACGCCGTGTCATTCACATCGGCGTGCGTCTGCCCGGGCGGATCCGCGTCCAACCAGTACGCCTTCCCACGCTCCCAGTTGTACGTGTTCACGACCTTGCCGTCCTTATCAACGACCTTGAGCTGGCCATCGGTCAGGGCGATCAGCGCACGACCATGCTCATGCCTGTGCTGCGTGAGCGGCTGCTTCGGCATGATGATCGACTTCCACGTGCGCACGTGGTCGTTCTCGAATTGCGGCTCGCGTCGCGTAGGCTGATTCTGCTGCTGCGCCCAGACAGCGCCCGCGATAAAGGACAACACACAGATACCTACAATCGACAAGCGCTTCATGTCCGCGGCTCAGCCGCCGAGGGTTAGGGTCCAGTACAACTTGCACGCCGCATGGGAAAATCGAAACCGCGCGTGCTGTTGTTAGGCCCCGGTCCCTCGATCCGCGCAATGATCGAATCCGCGCCGCGCCTGCGATAAATGATCCGCTGCGGAAAGTCGTGCGTCAGATTCTCGAAGACGAGCGAGCTGTCGCTGACTTCCCTGGCAGGGAAAGACGTCTCGTTCTGACCCGACGGCAGCGCGATATACGTCAGCTTTCCGCCGTCCGAGGTGATGCGCAGATGCTCGAACTCGCGCACGGCGCCGTTCACCACCGTGCGGCTGCCGCCGATCATCATGTTCCCCGCGGGCGGCATCCACATCTCCACCGTTAGGCGCCCCTGACTGCGCAATTCCCAGCAACCGGCCAGCCACTTCGGAACGTCCTGCGCCCGCGCCACGGAGGCACAGCACAGCACCGCAAGAATCGGCACACGCACAGAAACCATCTCTCCGCAAGAGTTCGAGCCAAACTATCCGTCCCAGGGCCGCCCGAATTGGACAGACCCGACAACCCGAGCCTCAGGCAGCGACATCCTCGCCGGCCAGAATCGCGCGAGCCAGCTCCGGCCCCGCGCCGAAGAACTCGGACGGCGGCGCACCGGCGAACTGGCGGAAGTCGCGGATCAAGTGCGCCTGATCGAAGTACCCTGCACGCAACGCTACGCGCGTCCACGTCCCCGGCGGCGCGCCGTCGAGCATACGAAAGGCTCGGCGGAAACGCAGCACGCGGCGCATCACGTTAGGCGACAGCCCAGTGCTCTCCCGCACCTTGCGCTCGAGCGTGCGCGCCGTCACGCCGAAGCGATCGGCAATCATCGCGACCTTCGGAGCTTCGCTTGTGTCGAGAGAACGGATCACCGCAGTCGCCAATGCGTCAGGCGTACGCGCGACGAATCGGGTGAGCACATACGACAACGCGGCTACACGAGCCGACGGCGATCGTGCGCGCTGCGCCGCTGCATACAGCAAAGCCGCGAGTTTCGGCGCGATGGCGTCGAGCGACTCCACGCGATCGGTCAGCTCACGCAATGGCAGCGCCAGCACCGCCTTCGCCGCCGCCGTGCGAAACCGGATTCCCACAATGTCAGTCGTCGCGCCGGCACGGAGTGTCACGGGCGCAGTCAACTGTCCCGACAAGAGAGCGCGCGATTGCACGCGCTCGGCGCCATCTCCGTCGATGCGATAGAACGGATCGGCCAGATGCAGAATGATCTCGAGGCGACCGTCGGGCACGACGACCTGCGGCTCACGCCCAAGTCCTTCGCCGCTCAAGAACCAGAAGCAGCGGACAAGAGCGTCGAGCGGCCGCGGGGCCGCCAGCTCAGCGTAGTGCACTAGCCTAACGCCTAACGGTCGCGGCCCGCGACTTTGCGCCCGATGTCGACGGCCCTGAAGCCCTGCTCACCCCAGCCGATGACGAAGACGCTGAAACCCTGCTGCATGCGCATCTCGATGTCGTTGGCGTTCGCAGGATAACCGCACGGCACGTTGAACTCCTTGCACGCGGCGAGCACCTGCTGGATCGCACCTTCCCATCCTTTCTCGTCGAGCACGCGCTGGCCGTTCGCATCGGTCGTGGAGAACACGCCGCGCAGCGTGCCGGCACCGGGGAAGAGCACACCGATTCCTTTGACGGCAGCAATCTCACGGACCTTCGCGAGACCCGCCTTGCTCTCGACGATCGTGAAGTTCACCAATTCGCCGTTAGGGTTGAGCGGCCAGAGATCCGCCTTCTCGCGATACTCTTTTTCGCTCATCCCCCAGATCGCGGGAGCATTGCCAACATCATCGGGACGCGTGCCACCATTTGACTTGAAGCGCATCGCGGCGAGACCGGCCTTCACTTCATCCGCGCTCTCAACTGTCACGAAGACAATGCCGCTCACGCCCAGGTTGAGCTGCCGGCTGATGCGGTCCGTAGCT
>DATBKN010000195.1:0-1643 GCA_036555845.1 Gemmatimonadaceae bacterium
GTCGGATGTGGTCACAGTGCGAATGCCGTTAGGCAGATTCGTCACCGTGCGTTTGATGCGTTCATTATTGACGACGAGCTCGTGGATCACGCGCATCTGCGCCATCGTCGCTGAGTCGTGCGCCATACCCATCATGCCGCCCATCGCCATGCGGCCATGGCCTTGGGCACGCGTGGGTTCGCCGGCCAGCGTGACGCCGACTAGCGCGAGCAATAGAGCTGATCCATGCCGCCTCAAATGGTCTCCTTGCGCAGTTTGCACACCGGTCGTACTCGTGCTGCAGCATAGCCGACCCTGCTCGGGCCAAAATCAGGAAATCCCCTACCCGGTATCAGAGATCCCGAAGAATTGGTAGTCCGCATCCTCTTCCTCGCAGACACGCACCTCGGCTTCGACCTTCCGGTGCGCCCACGAATCGAACGTCGCCGTCGCGGACACGACTTTCTCGCCAACTATACTACTGCGTTGCAGCCGGCGCTCGACAGCGCGGTCGATCTTGTGGTGCACGGTGGCGATGTCTTCAACCGCTCGCGCGTCCTTCCAAGCTTGGCGTATCAGGCGTTCGCTCCGTTGACGCGCGTCGCTGACGCTGGCGTTCCGGTTTACGTCGTCCCGGGGAATCACGAGCGCGGCCGCCTACCACATCTCCGTTTCGCGCAGCATCGGCGGATCCACATTTTCGATAGGCCGCGCACTTTCGTGGCTGACGTGCGCGGAGTGCGCGTGGCGTTGGCCGGCTTTCCATCGGAGCGAGACGAAGCACGGACGAAGTTCACTTCGCTGCTACACGAAACGGAGTGTCTGAGCACAGCGGCCGACGTTCGCTTGCTCTGCCTGCATCAGTGCGTGGAAGGAGCGACCGTCGGACCAGCGAACTTCACGTTCACTTCGGGAGCTGACGTCATTCGCGGGTCGGACATTCCGCATGGGCTGGCGGCTGTGCTCTCGGGCCACATCCATCGCCATCAGATACTGCTGCGCGATCTGCGTGGGCGGGCGCTCGCGGCGCCAGTGCTGTACCCGGGCTCCATCGAGCGCACATCGATTGCGGAGGCGGATGAGGAGAAGGGTTATATGATCGTGGAGGTCGCGCTAGGTACCGATGGTGTGCGCGTCGACTGGCGCTTCCACACGCTGCCTGCACGTCCGCTCGTTAGGCACACGCTGAGCGTTGAGGCATGCGCAGCGGCTGATCTCGAGCGGCAGCTGCGAGTCCTCATCGCGGAAGTGCCCGCGGACGCGGTGCTCACGATTCGCGTGGAAGGGACGATTACGGAGGATGCGGCACGTGTCTTCTCTGCGGCTCGTCTGCGCGCGCTGGCGCCAGCGACGATGAACATCGAGGTGCGCCCCGCTGGTGGCTTTGGCCGTGAGTCCGAGCCGGGTACTCGTTAGGCGCTGTCCCGCGCAGCGCCGCGTCGTCACGGCAATGATGGACATGGCGAGCCTGTTCAACCAAGCGTTATGCTTGGCGTGCCGTAGATCAGAAGCGGCCGCGATCTATCAGCGCAGCGCGGCCCGGCAACTGAGACCGTGGCACTGAGTCGTTGGTCGCCTCGCGGGCGAACTCCACGCCAGAGAGACGCTCATCATCTGGAAGCGCCGGCTGACCGTCGCTCATGCGAAACAGTGACCATTCGACG
>DATBKN010000196.1:0-3942 GCA_036555845.1 Gemmatimonadaceae bacterium
AGCGCATTGGGCATTGGGCTTTGGGCATTGGGCATTGGGCATTGTGCATTGCTTTCGTTATTGCTGCGACTGCTGCGTGGCCTCTTCGTCGCGCAGCGGCGCGCCGGCTTCGCGCGACATCCAGGGCGTGAAGGGCACGTCGTTGGCCAGCGGGGATCTGACTGACCCGACTCGCACCGACACACCGAGCTCGCTGCGCACGGCGCTGATGCCCTTGTAGACACCGCGTGTCGGGGGCACGTCCGCGTAGTCGCGTCCGATCGCCACACGCACGTGGCGGTCCTCGACCACGAGGTTATTGGTCGGATCGAATCCCACCCAGCCAAGATCCGGCAGCAGCACTTCGACCCACGCGTGCGTGGCGCCGTCGGTCGATCGATCGGCGCTGCCGACATCTCTGAACAGATAGCCGCTGACGTAGCGAGCCGGCACGCCAAGCGGCCGAACGAGCGCGAGGAAGATGTGGGCGAAGTCCTGGCACACACCGCGCCGCCGCTCGAGCGCTTCGTCGATCGGCGAATCCACGCGCGTGCTGCGCGGGCTGTACTCGAACCGCGCGTAGATCTCACCCATCAGCCGGCGGAGGGTCACCAGCGGATCGTGGCCGCGGTCGAGACGCAGCTCCTGCCGGAAGCCGTCGAGCGCGGGACCCTCGGTCACGAAAGTGCTCTTTGACAGGAACTCGTACGACTCCCCTGATGCCGTGATCTGGTCGAGTGTCGTCCATGCGCCCGGTCCCAACCGGTGGGGCAGCGGCCGGTGCGGCAAACACTCGACGAGCGCTTCGGCGGTGACGGTCAGTCGCGAATGCCGGGCTGGAATGTCGAAGTGATGGACCGTATTGCCGTCATGGTCCTGATACATCATCACCCGCGACTCGGGCATCGTCGTCAGCGCAAAGTGGAGGCAGCGCTGAAAGTCGTCGGTGCGCGGCTGCATGCGCGCCTCCATCACGCTTTCGGTGATGGGCGCGTCGTAGGTGAAGCGTGTAACGTGGCGAATCGAATAGCGCATGTCTAAAACCACCAACCACTCACCAGCTACGCGGGTAACGCGGTGTCAACTGGATACGACACGTAGCTTTGATAAAGCGCCGAGTGGATCTGCGTGCACTGACGGCTGATGCCGGAGAGATAGGCGTGCGGACCGTCATTCAGGATCTCGTCCACCTGGCCGTAGTCGAGCGAGGCACGCAGTCGGCCGGCGAGCCGCTCGGCGCGTCCGCCGGCACCGTTTCCGCTGGCGCGGGCGATTGCGCGCAGCGCCGTCTCGAGCCGCGCCGCGGCAAAACGAACTGATCGCGGGAAGGTCTCGTTGAGGAGCAGGAACTCGGCAACGCGCTCCGAGCGGACGTCAGCGGTGTAATGCCGGCAGTAGGCCTCGAGCGCCGAACACGATCGCAGCAGCGCCACCCACTCGACCTGATCGCGCGGCACCGGTCCCTCGTCATGGCCGTCGGACACAAACAGCTCGAGCAGCGCGGCGGTCGCGACGGCCCGCTCCAGGTAGCGCCCCACCTGCAGGTACTGCCAGCCCTCGCCGTGGCCCATCGTCGCGTCGGTCACGCCCTGGAACAGGTGCACGCCTTCGATCACGCTGTGCGAGGCGAAGTGCGTGCGCGCGCTCCATGATCCTTCGTCGCGCATCTGTTTCACGCGCAGGTAGAGCTCGTTGAGTTGCTGCCACATCTCCGAGCTGATCTCCTCGCGCACCTGGCGCGCGTTCTCTCGCGCGGTCGTGATGCATGCCGCGACCGAGTTGCGGCTGGCGACGTCGAAGAGCGCCATCCCAGCGAGCGCCGTTGGATGGCCGGGTTGATCGAGGCCGATGCTCTGATACAGCCGTTCGATCGCCGTCCCTTCGGCCGGCGAGGCTCGGCCAAGCCCGTGATCGATCGCAACGTCGATCAGCCGCGCCGTATGTTCGGCGCGCTCGAGATAGCGGCTGATCCAGTAGAGCGCGTCGGCAACGCGTGACAGCAGCATCTTCTGTCTCTAGTCCAGTAACACCCACGTGTCCTTGCTTCCGCCGCCCTGCGACGAGTTCACGACCAGCGATCCCTTTCGCAACGCCACCCGGGTCAGTCCGCCGGGGACGATCGTGACGCGATCGCCGTAGAGGACGTAGGGCCGCAAATCGACGTGGCGCGCCTCGATGCCGCCGTCGATGAAGCATGCCGCGCGCGAGAGCGCCAACGTCGGCTGGGCGATGAAGTTGCGCGGCTCGGCCAGGATGCGGTCGCGGAATTCGTCTCGTTGGGCCTTCGTGCTGTGTGGTCCGACGAGCATGCCGTATCCGCCCGATTCGCCAACGGCCTTCACGACGAGTGAATCGAGATGCTCGAGCGCATACGAGCGATCGGACGGGTTGCCGAGCAGATACGTGTCCACGTTCGGAAGAATCGGATCCTCCGACAGATAGAAGCGGATGATCGCGGGGATGTAGGCGTAGAGCGCCTTGTCGTCGGCGATCCCGGTGCCGATCGCGTTCGCCAGCGAGACGTTGCCGGCACGATAGGCGTTGAGCAGTCCCGCGACGCCGAGATGCGAATCGGTCCGGAATGCCAGCGGATCGAGGAAGTCGTCGTCCACGCGGCGATAGATCACGTCCACGCGCCGCAGCCCCGACGTCGTCCGCATGTAGACGATGTTGGCGTGGACGAGGAGGTCGCGGCCTTCGACCAGCGGCAGGCCCATCTCGCGGGCCAGGAACGCATGCTCGAAGTACGCCGAGTTGCCGACGCCCGGCGTCAGCACGACGATCGTCGGATCGGGTCGCGTCGGCGGCGCCAGCGTGCGCAACGTCGCCAGCAGCGCCTGCCCGTAATGCGCGATTGGCTTGACGTTGTAGCGGCTGAACAGTCCTGGGAAGACACGCTTGGTGACCTCGCGATTAGCGAGCATGTAGGACACGCCGCTCGGCACGCGCAGGTTGTCCTCGAGCACGACGAACCGTCCGTCCTCGAGACGAATCAGGTCGGTGCCGGCGATCGAGACGTAGATGTCCTTGTGCACATGCACGCCGCGCATCTCGCGGCGGTAGTGCCGGCAGCTGTGGATCAGTTCACGTGGAACGACACCCTCGGCGAGGATGCGGCCCTCGTGGTAGATGTCCTTGAGGAACAGGTTGATGGCGGTCAGACGCTGTGCGAGACCGCGCTCGAGCGTCTCCCATTCCTTCCCCGTCAGAATCCGCGGCAGCAGGTCGAACGGGAAGATGCGCTCGGTGCCCTGCTCGTCGCCGTAGACGGTGAAGGTGATGCCCTGCGTGAGGAAGGCCCGGTCGGCTTCCAGCTGGCGGTGGCGCAACTCGTCGGGCGCCACGTCGAGCAGCTCGTCCACGAGCGGGCGATAGTGCGCGTGCGGGCGCGCCGCCCGGTCGAACATCTCGTCGTACGCGTGATCGAGCCCGTAGTGCGAGAAGAGCGCACCAGCCGGCCCGGTTGGTCGCGACTCGGCGCGCGGCTCGGGCCCGCCGTCGCCATGTTTGGGCGAGGCAGGCGCAGGCACGAGCGTCAGGGAGCGGGATGAGGACACGGGGCGGCGTTCGACTCGAAGGCGTTCGACTCAAACGGATTTGTTGCCTCGGCCAAGTCGTCTGACAGGAATGTCGGCTGTGTCGATCTCGCGACTGACCGGCCAATCCATCCCGGTGCGCACGATGGTGCGCCGCGACGTCCATTTGAGAAAGCCGACATCGACGAGTGCGTCAATGACATAGCGGCAGTCGTCGGCGCCCAGCGTCCACAGACGCACGGCCTGGGGCAGCGTCAGCTCGAGACCCGGCATCTCCACGAATTCCCCGCGGACGCGATCGACGACAGCAGCAAAGCTCATGGCGCTGGCCGAGAGCAACCTCCGAGCCATCGCGCTCGCCGTACGCAGTTGTTGCGCCTTTCGCGATTTCCCAGGCAAATTCGGGGGCAAAAGCGGGGTGGGGGCC
>DATBKN010000197.1:0-4392 GCA_036555845.1 Gemmatimonadaceae bacterium
CAATGAGCCCTGTCTGTTGGTCGAGGTCACGTCCCCCTCGACAGCGCGAGTTGACCGAACGAACAAGCTACTGGCCTACCGTAGTATCCCCTCGCTCAAGACCTATCTAATCGTCGAACAGGCGTGGCGGCGCGTCGTTAGGCACTGGCGTGACCCGAGCGGTACGTGGCATGAGGAGGACCTTCGAGGAGACGGGAGCATCGTGCTCTCCTGCCCCGAAGTCATGCTCACGCTCGACCAGATCTACGAAGGCCTCGCCCCCCTCACAGTCAAAGAGCAGGAAGCGATCGGATATGGCGCCGAGGGCGCGCCGCCGATCATCGCTCCAGTTTGAAGCCCGGATCCAAGCGCGGGCGCTGCGCCGCATTCCCCACGAGCCAACCCGTCGCGTACATCCACTGCGTCATGCGCCGCAGTTTATCGATGTCGATGCGATCCGGCTCGTCCTTCGGCGTGTGATAATCCGGATGCAGGTTTGTCGAGTACTCGATCGCCGGAATGTTGAGCCGAGCGTACGGCAAGTGATCGCTGCGGAAGTACCAACCTTCGGGATGCGTCGGACGATCCCACAGCGTGTCGAGCTTGAACTTCGACGTTAGGTCATTGGCCTTGAGTGCCAATTCTACGAGATCTGTCGAATTCCGATGCGGCGGCTGAGCGCCTAACAACGCGGCCGAGTCCGGGTTGTTGCGCCCGATCATGTCGCCGTTGAGCACGGCCACGATCTGATCGCGCGGGATCACGGGCCACTGCGAATGCCAGCGCGATCCCAACAGCCCGCGCTCCTCGGCGCCGTGCCACACAAAGAGCGCCGGGCGCCTTGTGCGATTCTTCACGAGCGCGCGTGCGATCCCGAGCATGGCCACGCTGATCGTGGCGTTGTCGTCCGCGCCGTTCCATATGCTGTCGCCGTCGATCGCGAAGCGCACACCGTCATGATCCTGATGCCCGCTGTACAGCACGTACTCGTTGCGCAACGCTTGATCGGTGCCGGGGAGCTTGGCGACGATGTTGACCGATGGGTACGTGAAGCTCTCGCTCACCAGGTTAGCCGTCAGGCGAGCGCCCAAAGCGCGCACGGCCTGCTCCATCGAACGCCTGACGAGCATGACCGGCGCCTGGGTACGCGGGCGCCTAACGGCGCCGATGGTGTCGAGCCCGTACGAGCCACGCCCCGAGGTCGCCGCGTAGAAACCGAACGCCGTTTCCGCCAGCGAATCTGCAACGAGCACGACTGCCGCTGCGCCACGAGCCGTGAGCCGGCTAGCCTGCGCCCGCACGGCAGCGCCCGCATAACGCCAGGACGAAAGGCTCAAGTTCCGGCCAGGTGGATTCGGCGGCGCGACGAGCAGCGCCGCAACGGCCTTCCCCGTGAGGTCCTTCCCTTCCAGCTCCTCGTCGCTCCCCTGGCCGACGAAGACGATCGGCAGATCGAGCGTGGCGTCCGTAACCGGAGTGGCAACGACGTCCTTCCAGAGCTGCAGCGTACTCGAACCGATCCTAACGACGCTCGCATCCGAAAGCCGAATGCGCCGCATCGGCCACCACTGGAAATATGTCCCGTCTTCTCCAGCCGGCTCGAGTCCGATCGCGCGCGCCTGGTCCGCGAGCCACATCGAGGCACGCAGCTCGTCCAGCGTCCCGGCCTCACGGCCACGGAATCCGTCACCCGCGAGCTTGAAGATGTCGCGCTTGAGATCCTCGTTCGTTATGCGATTGAGGCCCGGTATCGACGCTGGGCGTTGGGCCGTCTGCGCAGGCGCGCTGTTCGCCAGGCAGAAAGCAACTCCCAACATCAGGAACGCAAGGCGTGTCTGCATTGTTTTCTCCCTCTCCGGTCACATCAAGGAAATGCCAGCTGTTTCATTATCGCTATGAACCGCGGATGACTGCGCAGCGGGTCGAGCACTGGCGATACCTTGAAGTCAACCACCAACGGATCCCGCGTTAGGATCGCGCGATCCAGTTCGGCGAGCGCTGCCGCTGTATCGCCCAAGACAGCATAGACGCCGGCATGCATCAGTGGCTGAGCTACACTCGTTCCTTCATTCTTAGCGAGCAGCGCCCGTGCCTCTCGCGCACGACCGGTTTTGGCGTACACAAAAGCGAGTGTCGCGCGGATCGATCGATTCTCCGGAGTGCGCTTCAAGAGCGACTCCGCCTTCACCAAATCGCCAGCGCCGATGTACGTCTGCGCCAGCCAATCAGAGTACGTGCGCGACGTGCTGGTGGAGTCGGCAAGCGTTTCGCGGATCGAGCGCGCGTAATCCTTCTCGAAGTACGAGATCCGTCCCATCGCAAGCCCGGCCGCTTCCTCTGTCACGCCATCGTACTTTCGGGCGCTATCGCGTCTGGCCCGCGCCTCTACAAAGCGACCCATCGATCGGAGAAATCGGCTGAAGCGGGCGTGCCCGTTGCTGGATGCCGGCTGTAACTCGAGCCCGCGGAGAAACTCGCGCTCCGCAGCCAACCAGTTCCAATCGTAGCGGAACAGGAGCAAGCCTAACGCGAAATGCGCCGCGCCGCTCTGCGGGTCCAGGTCGACAGCGCGCTGCGCGGCCACCCGCGCCCGGCGCAGCATTTCGCCGTCGGTCATCGACATACCACCAGGCAGGGCGACCTGGTCTCCGAACACGGCCAGACTCTCATAAACGTCGGCCATTACCGCGTGTGCCTCGGCGTAGGTTGAATCGCGCGCCAGCGCTTGGTCGAGAAGACGCGTGGCAGCGAGCAACTCCTCACGCACGTTATGGCGCCTCAGTTGTCGCGCCTGCAGTACGAGATCGTACGCTCTGGGGTCGCGGGTACGGCGCCTAACGAGCTGTGTCTGGCTGTCGAGGAGCCGCACGCGCATGCGTTCCACAATCGTGCGCGCGATGCGTTCCTGCACGGCGAAGACATCGGTCGCGGGACCGTCAGTCGCGCCAGACCAGATCACGGATCCATCGGCGGCGTTCACGAGCCGAGCGTTTACGCGGACGCTGTCGTGCGCGCGGCGGACGCTGCCCTCCAGAATCGCCGTGACGCCGAGGAGGCGGCCGATATCGCGCGGATTCCTGACCGCTGGATCGACTGAAAACGACGCCGTGCGCGACGCAACGCGAAGACCCGGAACGTCCGCGAGCGCATTGAGCAGCTCTTCGGCTATTCCGGTCGCGAAGTAGGCGTTCGCGCTGTCGGCGGTTTCATCGCTGAAGGTCATGACAGCAACCGACTGCGCTGCCGCCGGACTCGTCGCCTCGGCTCCAGCGCGCGAACCGCGCCACCACAGGGCCGCGGCGCCTAACGCGATCACGGCGACCCCCAGCGCGGCCGCGAGCCCATATCTGCGGCCGAACGACTTCGTTAGGCCGGCAGGTCCAACGCGCTCCGCTGACACTTGACTGGCGAGCTGGTGCAGGCGCGTCGCCATTTCGCCGGCGCTCTGGAAGCGGCCGTTGCGATCTTTTGCCAACGCCTTGTCGAGAACCTCGTCCACGTCCGCCGGCACGTCGGAGCGATGCTCGCGAACAGGACGGACACTGGCCGTCATCACGCGGGCCAGTGTAGCGGCCGCGGTCGGAGCTCTGAACGGCGACTCACCCGTCAGCATCTCGAACAGCACAGCCCCCAAACTAAAGACGTCGCTGCGCGCATCGATGTCCCGCTCTCCGCCGGCTTGCTCCGGACTCATGTACGCGGGCGTCCCGAGGATGAGGCCCGTCGCTGTTAGGCGGTCGCCCCCCGCTTCTTCGATAGCGTGCGCGATCCCGAAGTCCACGACAAAGCAGTGGCCTTCGGCCAGGAGAATGTTCTCCGGCTTCACATCGCGGTGCACGACGCCCTGGCGATGTGCGTAATCCAGCGCTTCGGCGATCTCCCCGGCAAGTCGCAGCGCGTCGGCGACCTGGAACTCTCCATCTCGCGCCAGGCGGGTTCGCAGGGACTCGCCCGCGACCAGCGGCATGACATAGTACAGCTGATTCTCGCTCTCTCCTGAGTCGTGCAGCGGTACGATGTGGGGATGCGTCAGGCGAGCCGCCGTCTGGATCTCGCGCAGGAATCGGTCCGGCCCGAGCTCGGATGAGATCTTCTGATTCAGAACTTTGAGCGCGACACGGCGGCCGTGACGGCGGTCTTCGGCGACATAGACCGTCGCCATCCCACCGTGCCCGATTTCGCGCTCGATCCTGTAAGCGCCGAAAGCCTGACCGGCGAGCGACGAACGAGCTGAAGCGTCAGCCATACCGGGCGAGCCCTGCGGAGAGACCTATCATGTATCTCACGGGAGCCGAGTAAATGTCGCCGCTTCTCCTGTGAGTGGAAGTACCTCGCTGAGCAACGTGGCGAGAAAGCGCCCCGGCTCCTCGAACATCGGGTAATGCGAGCTGCGCTCGAACGTGATGAACTTCT
>DATBKN010000198.1:0-5104 GCA_036555845.1 Gemmatimonadaceae bacterium
AACCCAACGCGGATGCGGGCGAATATCGAAAGAAGCAGAGGAACGCTCATGGCAGAGTCGCTCGCTGTAGCACTCGCCCGCGCCATGCCGCGTCCCGACGCGCAACGACTCGCTGGAGAGCTGAGCGCCAGCGCGTTGAGAAACGGCACGAGCCTCACCGATGTCGCGCGTGCCGACACGCGGGTCCGTGCCGCCCTGGCCGCGGATGCTCTGGAGCAGGCGCTCGAACCCATTTCCTATCTCGGCACCAGCGATGCGACAATCGATCGCGCGATCCTGGCGTGGCGGGAATACGGAGCACAAGCAACGCGATGATCCGCGGTGCCGTAGGCGATACGGGAATCGCGTATCGCGTGGACGGGCCGGCGGATGCTCCCGTGGTTGTGTTCATCAACTCGCTAGGCACGGATCACCGGATGTGGGATTCGCAGCTCGCGCGGTTCAGCGAACGCTTCCGAATGCTGCGCTACGAGTCGAACGGCCATGGCACGTCCGACAGGCGGCAGGGATCCGTGACAATCGAGAGGCTCGGACGTGACCTCCTGCTGCTGCTGGACCACCTCGCGATCGAGCAGGCACATCTCTGCGGCTGCTCGTTAGGCGGTATGATCACGCTGTGGACGGCGGCGTGCTATCCGGCACGAGTACAACGCGCGGTGGTAGCCAACTCCGGCGCCAGAATCGGAACGACCGAGGGCTGGGACGCGCGGATCGCTGCGGTTCGCCAAGGCGGCATGGCTGCCGTGCGCGGCCTGACGCTCGGGAGGTTCTTCAGCGAGCGCTTTCGTTCACATCATGCAGGCACGGTACGGCAGATAGCAGAGATCCTTGATGATGTTGATCCCGAAGGGTACGTCGCCGCGTGTCAGGCCCTGCGCGATGCCGACCTGCGGCCGCTTGTTTCGTCGATTCGGATCCCGACGCTGATTGTCGCCGGTGAAATGGACGTCGCGACGCCGCCAGCTCTGGCCGAGGAGCTGCACGCGGCGATCCCGGAAAGCGAGCTCGTTGTCATCGCGGAAGCAGCGCACCTCAGCAATATCGAGCGACCCGACGTCTTCAACAAACGGGTGCTTGGCTTTCTCGCGGATCCCGCCTAACGTGCATCCGCTCTGGTCTTCGGTCCGCCGCTACTCCGGCGTTCGTCGCGAATCGATTGTCTGCAAGACGTGCTGCGTGCGGATCGTCGCGGCATCGACCGGCGGACTGCCGCCGCCAATATCGCCTTCGACACCGCGCTGAAATTCACGCAGGTCCAACTCGCGCGCGCCGCGTCGCAGCAGGCTTTCAAGCGACGCGGTCGCGATTTCAGGGGGGACGTGCTGAGATACGAGCGCCGCGAGAACAGTCAACGTGAGTGACAATGAGGGCGCGTTCGGGCGTTCGCTGCGAGTCGTCGCCGCTCGCCGCAAAAGTGCCGGAGAAACGCCCGCATAGAGAGCGCTGGACGCCGCGGAGAGATCGTCCGCGCTCGCCGCGTCTCCCAATAGTCGGCGCGACTCGCGCAGCCTCACCGCCAGCGCACGCACGACGACGATGATCCGCGCTTCGCTGGCCCCTTTGAGGACGCCTTCGGCGGCCTTGTCATATAGCACGGCCCAGGGAAGCCCCGCTCCCGCGAGCGAGTCCGCCACCGCGTCGATGACGCTCCGCGTCGCCGGCGTTAGGCGCAGGGTCGCCTCGCGCTGATTCGTTTGCTGCGCGCGGGCGCTGTCACCCCAAAACGCGAGAGTCATGACAGCCGCTATCGGGAACAGGCAAGCGCTGCGTCGCCCGATCATGTTCGCCCGTCCCCAACGAAAATGATCGAGTTGCGAACTCCGAAGTCATCGTCGACAAGTGTTGGCGCGGATGGATCTCTCAGCACATCGCCGTCGACAACGAACGCGTACGTATGGCGCCCGCGCGACAGCGGCACCTCGATGATCCAGCTCTGTCCGTCTTGCGAGGGCCGCATTGGGTTCGCGCTCGCATCCCAGCGATTGAAATCGCCGACGAGCGACACTTGGCGAGCGGACGGCGCGTCGATCACGAAGCGCACGGTGGTCAGCTCGGCGCTACTCGAAGCGTCGGCTGAAGATGCCGCACGCGTGCGGCTCAACAACACACCCGATGCGAGACCCACGGCCAGACAGGCCACTGCGGCGGCTATGGCGACCGTGGGGTGCAGCGTCCAGCGGACTCGCCTAACGAACGCGCGCGGCTCCTCCCTCCGTGGCGGAGGAGCAGCCGCGATCTCGCGCAGAAGCGCCGCACGCCAGCTCGCGCGCACGGGGACGGGGGTCTGCAGCTGCGCGATTGCCTTCTCCAGCAGACCGTCAACGCGCATGGTGCAGCTCCTCGAGCTCGCGACGCAGCCGCGCGCATGCACGGCGCACGCGCATTTTGAGCGCCGACACGCCTAGCCCTGTGACCTCTGCCATTTGCTCGTACTCGAGTTGCTCGAGATGCTTGAGCAGAAAGGCCTCCTTCAATTCAGACGGCAGCGTCATGAGCGCACGGCTGATCTCGACCTGCAGCTCCAGCGCGTTCGCTTGCGACTCCACGTAGGCGCGTTCCACGGCGTCGCTTTCAAGGCGAATGCGTCGTTCGCGTCGGCTCGTTCGGAGCAGCGAAGTGCGGCAGCGATTCACGAGAATGCTGAAGAGCCAGGTGCGAAATGACGTGCGCGGATCGAATGTGGGAAGCGCGCGATACGCGCGCATCAGAGCCTCCTGTGTTGCGTCCTCAGCATCCTCACGAGTCCCGAGCATGCGCGCCGCGAATCGCAAGCACGCGGCGGCGTGACGATCGACGAGAAGAGTAAAGGCACCTGCCTCCCCATCCAGCACGCTGCGAACGAGATCCGCGTCACTGGCGACAGGCTCCTCACTCATCTGCGGCGTTATACCTTCGGGAACGCCCACGGCGTCACCAGGCCTTCGGCTCAGGGCGCGAGCTTCGTCCGGCGTTAGGGGACAAAGAAGACGCCGGCGTCGCCGCCGAATTCGTCACGTTGCCGTGGAAGGCCCGGCGGCGCGCTCCAGGCGCCGCCATCGACGCGCACGTTGATTCGGTGGACGCCACGCTGCAGCGGCATGCTGATCTGCCACCAGTCGTTCGAGGCTCGCTGCATACGCACGGGCCGCCATTGCACGAAATCCCCCGTGACCTCGAGCAGTCGCGCAAACGGCGCGCGGATCGCGATCGTGACGGCACCGCTCGCGTCACTCGCGACACGAAACGCCGTGGCGACGGCACGCACTGTGTGCGGCGCATCGTCCACGGCCCTGCTGAAAGGAGAGCTCGTTAGGCGAAATCCTAGCGTAGCATAGCGGCGCGGTGACGTCTGCCACGACTCCAGTCCGCCGTCGAGGACGAAGGCTCCGACTACCGCGATCGTGGGCGTAATGGAGAGGGATGTCTCGCTGCGCCCCCAGAAGCGAGCCGAGCCGTCGCGGATCGCGCCTAACGCGCCACCGGCGACAACGTCCTGGGCGAAGAGTCCGCGGGCCCACGTCATGCGAAGCTCGCTGTCCATACTGTGCAGCGTCGCGCGCCGCATGCGGCTCTGATAGCTCTGCCCGGAACGTGGGATCAACAGCGGACCGCTGTCGCTGAAGATCGTATCCACCCCGACGACGGTGCGTACGAAGCGCTCACGCTGCTCGCTCCAGCGTGATCGCGATGCGATGGTCAGTGCGATGCGGGCGGCGCCGGCGTTGTGCCATGCCGCGAATGCGAGTCCACGAGTCGTCGGCCCCAGGACGCGCTCGATCGTTGTGTCGACGGCGCTGCGGCCAAAGGGGTCTGCGCGCTTGAGCCGAGCGACGTAGCGCAGTGACACACCGGAGCGGTTGGCCCCTAACGAGAAGCCGGCGCTGTACTCTCGGCCCCGAGATCCCGCGCCGCAAATCAAGCTGCCATCGTCGCGCTGAGCTGCGGCTTCAGCTCTCAGGCCGCGCCACTCGGGCGAAGCCAGCGTCGCCTGCAGCGAGCTGCCCTGAACCGCGTCGCCGGTGAGCGCTGAGGCGAGCGCCCCGGTAAACGCGAGGCGGAGCAAAGCCCAATCGGCGACCGCTTCACTTGCGAGCGCGCCATACGCCTGGGCGCGCGCGCACCCGCTGTGCTCAGGTTGGATCGCTGCTGCCGTCGTGGAGAATGCGAGCGACTGTGCGGCGAAAGCGGTGTTCGCCACTCCCAGCAGAACGCAGGGAAGCGCAATTCGGACATTGAGAGCGCGCATCGATCGCAGTCGCGTTAGGTGTGAATGATGCCCTTCCAGAAAGACCGTGCGTGCGGCGTACAACGGCGCCGCAGTTATACCTCTGCATTCCGGTCTCGCGTCACAATCAACCACTTCGCGATCTCACGTGTGACGCCGCGCGCGTCCGCGAAGGTAAAGCATCGTGAAAACACTCTGCCGCAAGACACCCGAAGTTCGGAGGAACCTTCAATGCGCGGTCTGTCCCGCTCAGCCATTCGCTCGCTGTTATTGCGCCATTTCCCAGTCGTCGCGGTCACACTCACGATCGTAGTCGCCGCGTGCTCGTCGACGGCCGACGATCGCGTTATCGGTCCATCGCCGCTCACCTCTGCTACCGGCGGCGATTCGGCGCGCAAGCCGCCGCGCGACTCAACGCAGAAGCCCCCACGCGACACAACACAAAAGCCGCCGCGTGACACGACACAAAAACCACCGAGAGATACAGTTGGGGTCGACACTCTCCATCCCATTCCTGAGAAGGTTGCCGTCTCGGGGCGTGTTCTCGGGATGGTGCTCATCGCGCCGGCGCCCGGCGTGCGCGACACGATTCGTTTTGATCCTGTCGCGGGAGCCAAAGTGCGCGTCATGCGCAACGTGCTTGTCAACGGCGTGGCGACTCAGGTGCTCGCGATCGAGCTCACCACGGATGCCGCGGGTCGCTTCAGCGTGAAAGAGCTGCCAGGAGGCTACTACATCGCGTACGCCGATCCACCCGCGGGCTCACCATGGGCCCCCAACTGGGCCTACCTCGCCGCGACAAGTCCGGCGGTCAACGTCGACGTATACCTGTGGAAGCGTAGCGGATAGCGCGGGCGCCTAACGCGATCCAGACGAGCGGCGCCGGGACCAGGTCCCGGC
>DATBKN010000199.1:0-3026 GCA_036555845.1 Gemmatimonadaceae bacterium
CCTAACGAACTGGAAATTTCGTCAGCCAAACGGCTGATCGAGCCGCGGCCGAATAATCCGGTCGCCACGACGAGGAACGCGAGCAGGCCGAATCCGAGCAAGAGCCGGATGCGAATGGAGCGAAGCCCTCGGCGCGCAGCCGCGTTCACGGGGACGTTCCCGGCGTCACCACGACGAACTGATTTCCATCGAGCCGCGTCATCGTGAAAGGTTTGTTGCGCACATCGCCTGTCGAATCGAAGGCGATGGCGCCAGTGACGCCCGCGTGCGCCTGGCGAGTCGCCGAGCTCGCGAGATAGTCGCGAATGCGAGCGCGATCCGTGCCGACGGCCTCGATTGCGTCGATCACGACCATCGTCGCGTCGTAGCCCAGCGCGGAGTTGGCGTTAGGCAGCGTCCCGTACTTCGACTGGAATGCATTGACGAAGCGTTGCGCGTCGGGCCGTGGATCCGAAGCGGTGAACGGCTGCGCGACGTAGATACCATTCGCGTCCGTGGGAAACTTCGTCATCCCGCTCCAGCCGTCTGATCCGAGGATTGCGGCGCCGAGCTGCTGGCGGCGCGCTTCGCGTATGAGCGCGATGCCCTGGCCCTCGACAGTCACCATGAGCACCAGATCCGGCTGGCGCGACTTGAGGTACGAGATATACGGCTCGTAGTCTGCGATCGAATCACTGGGGATCGGGTCGATCGCGATGAGCCGGCCGCGATACGCCCGCCTGAATGCATCGGCGAAGCCGCGACCGAACGAATCGTTTTCGTAGATCACGGCCGCGCTCTTGAACGACATGCGCTGCGCAAAGCGCGCGGCATCAATGCCATTCACCGAGTCGCTCGATATCACGCGAAAGACCCAGGGCGATATTCCCGTTAGGTCCGGCGAGCTCGTCGAAATCGCCACGGCAGGCAGTCCGGCGTCATACACTCGCGCGGCGGCCACCATCGCACCCGAGTTCACGTGTCCAACGACGGCTACCACCTCAGGACTCGCGAGAAACTCGTTGGCGATTTCCGCCGCCTTCGCGGCGTTGGCCTCGTCGTCGCGGGCGCGCCATTCCACACGCCGGCCATCGATCCCGCCGCGTTCGTTCACTTCGGCGAGCGCGAGCTCGATTCCTTGCTTAGCTGCTTGCGCGTAAGGCTGTGTGGCCCACGGTCCGGCAGATCCAATGACGATAGGCGCGCTCGAACCGCCGCACGCCAGCGTTAGGCCGATGAGTAGCGGCGCAGCACGAGACACGACGCATGTAGGAACGACGGTGCGTAGCAACGGCGCGGGGGCGTAAATGTGGGATGTCGGACGCCATGCAAATGACTGCCGCGCCAGCGGTTTGTAACGCGATAGCTGATAGCAGGATAGAGGACAGAACTAGGGGTAGGGGTAGGCGTAGGCGTAGGCGTAGGCGTAGGCGTAGAACTACTCTACGCCTAACCCTACTCCTACACCTACCCCTATTTACCTAGACCGATATTGTCACGCGCAATGCGCTGCCCCTCGGCGATCGACCACCGATCGAGGTGCGCCCACCAGGCATCGGGCCGCAGCGGTGCGGGGCGGATGCGCTTGTTGATACCAGCGGCGGAGCGCAATTCGTAGATCCAGATTGCCGGTGCATCGTTGTTCAGCACAGTAAATGCTTGCCTGAAGTGCACCCGCGCGGCGGCTGGATCGTACGTCGTGCGAGCGCTGTCCAGGTGCGCGTCGAATTCGCGGCTAACATAACGCGTAATATTGGGGCCGCCGGGGATTGCCGTGCTGCTGCTCCAGTTCTGAGCCACAGCGGAAGAACCGGGGTCCGGGTGCCAGCCAATGAACGCTGCATCCCATTTGCGCGTTCCGAAGACACGCTCGCCTAACGCCGTGGATTCGAGCTTTTCGATCTTGAGCTCGGCGCCGATCTGCTTGAACTGGTCCTGCAGGATTACGCTCGTCTGCAGGCGTGTGGAGGATGAGGTCGGGACGAGCAACGTGAGCGAGAGCCGCTGGCCATTCCTCGCGCGGATGCTGTCGCGTGGATTGATCTTCCAACCTAACGAATCGAGTATCGCCTTCGCCGCGGCCTGGTCGTAGGAGTAGGCCACGAGCGTGGGATCCACGAACGCTTGCGCCCTGACGTAAGGTCCCTGGCTGACGACGCCTAACGTGTCGAGCACACTCTTCACGACAGTGGCTCGATCAACGCCCATCGCCAGCGCGCGCCGCAGGTTACGGTCGCCGAGAATCGGGTGGGGACGCTGCTCGTTGGTCGGATCACGCAGATTCCAGCACACAGCGCCGTAGTCGTAGCCCGGGAAGTTCACGGCAACGGCGTTGGGATTGTTCTGAATGCTCTGTATAGCGTCGCCGCGCAGTACCTCGATGAAATCGGCATTGCCGGCAAGCACCTGTGTAGTAGCTGCCGTGGGATCCGGAGAAACGCTCAAGATGATACGGTCGAGCAGGGGCCGCTGCCGCCAATTCGCCGTATCGGCTTCCAGCTCGAGCAGTGAGCTGCGCTCCCAACGCACGAAGCGGAACGGACCACTCCCCACAGGCTGCGATGCTTCGCTCGACTCGCCGAGCTTGTCGCGCGGAACGCTGCCTAACCGGTGTTCAGGGAGGACGCGCAGGTTGTAAACGAAATCGAAGAACTGCTCCGGTAATCGCCGGTTGAACCAGACAACCGCCGTCGAGGAATCCGGCGTGGTGATGGAATCGACGTTCGAGAGATTCGATGCGCTGATCGAATGGACCACGGGGTCGACAAACAGCTCATGCGAGAACTTGACGTCCTGAGCGCGCACCGGTCGGCCATCCTGCCACTTCGCCGCCGGATCGATGTGGAATGCGATCGACTGTGAGTCAGCCGCCCAGGACCAGCTCTTGGCCAGACGTGGCGTGAAGCCACGGTCGCCGATGGCATTCAAACTGTCGTTGATGTCGGCGAGCGGCTCGTAGAGCAGGTCAGTGATCATCTTGCCCACGGTCGTGTACACGAGCGGCGGAAGTACAGCCTCCGCGTCCGCGCCACTGGCGATGATGACAG
>DATBKN010000200.1:0-4484 GCA_036555845.1 Gemmatimonadaceae bacterium
GTCAGCTGCCTGTTGATGGGCAGCTCGTAGCGCTCCGAGCGCGCGAAGTGCAGCACGTTTTCGATGAGGTCGAGAAGGCGCCTTCCCTCCTCCGTGATCACGCGCGCTTCACGACGCGCCTCGGCAAGCGTGCGCACGCGACCCAGGGCGATCGTCTCCGCGAAGAGCATGATCTGGGTGATCGGCGTGCGCAGCTCGTGCGAGACGCTGGACGTGAAATCGGCGCGCATGCGCGCCAGCGCCGATGTGTGCCATGTCAAACGCACAGCGCCAACGACCAGCGCGGCTGTGAGCCCGAGCAGTCCGACGAGCAGCGGCAGCTGCGAGCGTGGCACCCCGCCGACCAGGAGTCGCGGAGCCACGGCGGGGTTCAGCGCGACGCTGAGTGGAAAGACGCCGCCCTGCATCATGATCGTTTCCTTCCCCGTGTGCAGCGGAGCGTAGACGGTCGGCGTGCGGTACAGCGCCACACCGAGCGAGTCCTTCACCTCGACCGAAATGAGAGTGTCGTTAGGTATGCTGTCGCCGGCGACCATCCCCTGCAGCATCGCCTCTTTGAGCGCCTCGGCAAAGACCATCGAGTCGAGCGACGCGCGCGACGCCTCCATCCCATACACGATCACCGGCTCGCCCTTCGAGTTGCGGCGCACGCTGTAGTAAACGAGTCGCGTGCGGCGATCTGCCGAGTTGACCAGCGACGCGTACGTCTGCGTACGCTGATAGTGCTTGAGCGCAGTGGCGACACCCGCCGCAATCCAGCGTCGCATGTCCGGCGACACGGCCGAATCACCAGCCGCTTCGAAACGACCACTACGCAGATCCAGTCGGAAGGTGTAGTTAGGCGCGAGTACCGTGCGGCATTTGCATTCGATCGCTGCGCCCACGGAATCGTGCAGCGCCCGTGCTGAAGGAAGGTCAGGACCTCTGTCGGCGGCGCGCGTGCTAGCGAACACGCGCATCGGCGTTAGGGCCTGATAGACGAGCGCTTCGACACGCTCTCGATACAGCGCTGCGGCAAAGGTGGCGTAGCTGCGCAGCGCGGCGTTTACTGCACGTTCGTGCGTGCGCGCGGTGCGCCATCCGTTCAGCGTCAGCAGCGCAACCACCAGGAGCATCGCTGTGAGAATCGCCACGGTGGCGACGGCGTTGCGTTGCTCGCGAACTTGCGGGGCGGCTGTTAGTACGGGCACCGACGGGGTCTTCATTGCTGGATCTTAGCGGGCCTTTCCGGTCTGACGGTTAGCGAGAGCTACGCGTCGCGTCAGAGTCCTGTGAAATCACCCTCGTTGCATTGCGCGCGTAACGGAGATTCCGCCCATGCCGTTTCATCGCAAATCCATTGCAGACGCATAAGAACTTGCGCACAGACGCTCCGCGCTGGTGCGTCGCTGTGGCGAGAGTGTTTTTCGCCGTGGCGACTGCCGCGCTCCCAGTGGCGAGTGTTTCTGCGCAGTCGGTCATGCAGCTCACTCGCACGCAGCTCGGCGACAGGATCGACGTGTTCTCTGGCTTCGCCAACGGCAATGTCCTGTCGATCCGCAGCGACACGGGAACGCTCCTGATCGATGCGCAGAGCGCGCGACGCGTCGGACTCCTCGATTCCGCGCTCACAGCGCTCAACGCGCCGCGCGTGAGCCTCATCATCAACACGCACTACCACGGCGATCACATCGAGGGGAACGCGCACTTCCGCGCGAAAGGCGCGCGCGTACTGGCGCAAGAAAACGTTTCCAGGCAGGCAGCGAAGGACACGACGATCGAAGCGTGGGAGAACTGGCACCGTGTTGCAGCAGTTCCGGAGGCCCTTCCGACGAACGGATTTCGCGACTCCATCGTCGTGCAATTCGGCGGCGAGGAGCTGCGCGTCTACCACGCGCCTAACGCGCACACGGACGGCGACGCGATCATCTGGCTGCCGCGCTCCAATATCCTCCACATCGGTGACATCTTCGAGCTGAATGCGGAGCCCTTCATCGACTGGTGGGCGGGCGGCACGCTGGCGGGAATGATCTCGGCCGTCGACCACGTGCTCGGAATGATCGATGATCGCACGCGCGTCGTCCCCGGTCACGGTCCGGTGTCCGATCGAGCCACGCTCGTCAGCTACCGCGCGATGCTGGGAACGATGCAGACGCGTGTGCAGGCCGCGATCGACGCCGGCAAGTCCCTGGACGACCTCCTCGCCACGCATCCGACGGCGGAGTTCGACGAACGGCTCGGCGGGCCGCGTCACGGGCAGCGCCTGACGCGGTTGATCTACGCCGGTTTGGCGCGTAGTCCGGCGGGTGGCTAGATCGCGATGCTCGCACGCAACGCGTGGCGCCTCGCGCTCGGGCTGCTCTGCGCGCTTCCACCCATCGCGGGTTGTCTCAAGGCAACGGCGTCCGGCCCTTCCGGACCGGGCTCCGGCATCCTTTTCATCGGAAACAGCCTCACCTACTGGAACGACTTGCCCCTCATCGTGCAGGCCGTCTTCGACGCGGCCGGCTATCCCCGTTATGACGTCGCCATGGTCGCGTTCCCCGACGTCAGTCTCGAGGATCACTGGCTGGACGGCACCGCGCGCGGGCAGATCGAACGTGGCGGCTGGCAGATCGTCGTGCTGCAACAGGGACCGTCGTCGCTGCCTGAGAGTCGCCAGCTGCTGCGTGATTACGTCGGCAGATTCTCCGAGCGCATCAAGGCCGTCGGCGCACGTCCGGCGCTCTATTCCGTTTGGCCAGCGCAATCACGACCAGGCGATTTCGATCGCGCCATCGAGTCGTATCGCCTCGCCGCGGGTGACGTCGGCGGGATGTACTTCCCCGTTGCCGACGCATGGCGCGCGGCGTGGCGGCGCGACTCCACGCTCGCGCTGTATTCGCCTGACGGTCTGCACCCGTCTGTGGCGGCGTCGTACCTCGCTGCTCTCGTTATGTACGGCGTGATCGCGGACAAGACGCCCGTGGGTCTTCCATCGGAGCTGCCGCTGCGCGACGGCAGACCGCTGGCGATTCCAGCTGTCCTGGCTGCGACGCTCCAGGCAGCCGCCGCCGAGGCGATTCAGGCAGCGCGCTGAGCCAAATACGACGCTGCCGCCCTTGCTGGCGCGCAGCGGAGATGCGTGCATTACGAGTCTGATGCACCGCAGCCCGTGAACGACTCTATCGTGGTCCGTCTCGTGGTCGCCGCCGTCGCAGGCCTGGCGGTCGGCCTCGAGCGCGAGTGGTCCGGCCACGCCACCGGACCCCACCCGCGCTTTGCCGGCCTCAGGACGTTCTTCCTGCTAGGCACACTCGGCGGCGTGGCGGGTTGGCTGGCGGCGTCGGAGAGCGTCGGCGCCGTGGCGATCGGCGTGGCCCTTCTCGTCGCCGGCGCGGCGCTCGTCGTGACCGCGTACCTGCTGACGGCGCGACCCGGCGGCGAGACGGTGGAAGCCACCACTGAAGTTGCTGCACTCAGCGTCCTCGCGTTAGGCACGCTCGCTGGATTCGGTTATATCACTGTGGCCGGCGGAGCTGCGGCTGTCATCGTGCTGGCGCTCAGCGAAAAGAAGAGGCTGCGCGCCGCGGTGACGCGCATCGGCGAGGCTGAGCTGCGCGCGGCCCTGCAGTTCGCGGTCCTCGCGCTGGTCATCCTGCCGTTGCTTCCCAATCAGTCCTACGGGCCGTTCGGTGGCATTCAGCCGCGCGCCCTGTGGACGGTCGTTCTCTTATTCACCGGGCTCAATTTCGTCGGGTATCTCGCGCGGAAGGCGGTCGGCCCGGCGCGCGGTTACGGCGTCACTGGCATCCTCGGCGGGCTCGTTTCTTCGACGGCCGTGACGTTCCAGTTCTCGCGCATGAGCCGCGAAGATCCCGCGTTAGGCCCAGGGCTCGCGATCGGAGTGATCGGCGCGTCGACTGTGCTCCTCCCTCGCGTTGTGCTCGTGAGCGCAGTGCTCAACCACCTCGTCGCGATCGCGCTCGTTCCCTTTCTCCTTCCCGCGTTCATCGTTGGCGCGGCTATCACCACGATTGCCGTCTGGCGCCAGTCGCGCACCGAGAAGGCAAGGAAAGAAGAGGCGTTCGAGAGCCCGCTCAAATTGTGGTCCGCCATCAAGATGACGCTGGCCTTCCAATTGTCGCTCACGGTGATCGCGTTCGTGCGCGACACGCTGGGCGCCAGCGGAGTCATCGCGTCGGCAGCCCTGCTCGGCCTCACTGACATGGATGCGTTGACACTCTCGATGAATCGACTCGGGTCAACGCAGGAGCTGATCGACCTGGCGGCGCGCGCCATCACCGTGGGGGTCATCGCCAACTCGGTGCTGAAGACCGTACTTGTCCTGGCGTTAGGGACAGGGACATTTCGCCGCTTCGCGGCAATTGGGCTTTCCGCGCTGACGATCGCCGCCGCCGTCTGCCTGTGGCTGTTCTGGTAACGGCCTTCGAGCACCCTCTGGACCTTCCGGCCTGAAAGGGACGAACTGACCTCGCCCTCCCCTCTTTCACGCTTTCGGTGGC